>JAGQLH010000023.1:2966-15872 GCA_020429465.1 Candidatus Dojkabacteria bacterium
TTTTTATGCACAATAGATACTATTCATTTCTCTATTGTACACAAAACTGCGCACCCAGTCTCGATTTCTTTATGCTTTTAGAACATCTACCAGCTCTGGCTTTACAATATCAACAAGATCTTTACTATTCATAATTACTGATTCAGTCTGTACTCCGCAGTTGAACGCCGCACGTTCTTCATCAAGAATAGTTTTCTCAAAATAGGTCGGAAGATTCATAATTGAACCAAATGGAGGTACTCCACCAATAATTACTTTATATTTTTTTTCAATAACTTCTGGCTTTTCGAATTCACACGCTTCTCCAACTACCGCTTTAACTTTTTTCATATCAACTTTTGCATGTGCAGGTACATTAAATTGATAATTTTCCCCTGACTTCTTCCCTTTCAAAATTAATGCTTTTATCCCCTCCTCCATTCTTGTCCCACGAGTTGCTGCAGAGTCTTCTGATGTTGGTGTAGGTTCATGAACTGCATGATCATACTCTTTACCACTTTTTTCTAGTAACGCTAGCACTTTATCCCTTAGCCTTTCCCCTACTACCTTTTCTGGAGCTGCTTCTTCACTTCCTTCTACAATAAGCCCCAATTCTTGTAATTGTTCTTTACTTATTTCTGTAGGTGCTTCCATTACTGCAGTGTTTCCCTTGTATGTCATTGGAAATGGAATAACTTCTTTAATAGATGTTTCCCCTGCAAGAATAGCAACTAACCGATCGAAGCCGAAAGCAATTCCTCCATGTGGAGGAGTTCCAAGCTCAAATGCACGCAACATATGTCCGATATTTGCTTCGATCTCTTTCTCTCCATAGCCCATGATTTCATATGTTTTTCTTAGTATTTCTGGACGATGAGCACGTATACTACCTCCACCTGCTTCCCACCCATTACATACCAAATCGTACTGTGTGGTAAGGATTTTTCCTATGTTCTTTTTCTCCATATGCCATTCAAGATGTTCTTCTTTTGGCATGCTGAATGGATTATGTGTAAACGTCCACCCACTTTTTCCATCCCTAACTTCTGCAGCATCATCAATATCTACTTCTTTAAAGAATGGGAAATCAACTACCCATGCAAATGCCAGGGTACCATCCTTCTTTTCTTCTTCTGAACGTAAATCAAATTTATCTTCTCCAAATTCTTTGATCGCTTGATCGTATGTGTAGACAGGGAAATTTTCTTTTTGCAACTTTCCACCTACTTCTTTTACTGCCTTCTTAATTACAGTTTCTAATAACTCCATAATCTCATCTCGAGTTGTATAACTTACCTCCAAGTCAACTTGGGTAAATTCAAATCCACGGTCTGCACGTAGATTTTCATCACGTAAACACCGAGCTAGTTGGAAATATCTATCTATCCCTCCAGACATAAGTATCTGCTTATACTGTTGAGGACTCTGCGGAAGAGAGTAAAATTTACCTGGATACATTCGTGAAGGAACTACAAAATCTCGTGCTCCTTCCATTGTCGCTTGAGTGAGTAGCGGAGTCTCTACTTCAATAAAATCTTGTTCATAGAGCGCATTTCTAATAGATTGAGCAAATTTTGAGCGTAATCGCATATTTTTTGCCATACGTTCTCTTCGCATATCAACGTATCGGTATTTAAGTCTCATCTCCTCATTTACATCATACCCATCTCCCTGAACTGGAATTGGTATTGGTTCTGATTTATTTAATACCTTAAACGATTCAATTTCTATCTCTACTGTCCCAGTTTCCATTTCTTTGTTCACCATATTCTCTGGTCGTGCTTGTATTACTCCCTGAATCTCAAGTACTGACTCTACAGTCACATCTTTCATTTTTCCGGCATATACGCACTGAACAATTCCGGTTTTATCTCGAAGATCCATAAAGGTTATCTTCCCATGTCCTCGAGAACTATCTACCCAACCTTTAAGCGTAACTTTTTCCCCTACGAGCTTTGGAGTTTCAGTAATTAATGTTCGTTTCATTTTTTCTAATTATTACATATAAAAATATTATCTAAGAAAATACTCACTATAAATCCCAATAGCATCAATCGGCGTCCTTACAGGTTCTTGGTATTCGTTTTTGTTGTTTTGGAATATTCTGATGCAACATTACAGTTTATAAAAATAAAAAAAGTCCCTAGTATCTACATAGCTAAACTACACAAATACCAAGGACCTTAAAATCGGCGGTGCCACCTTGCTTCCCTCCAAAAAATAATAATGAAGGACACTTTCTATACTTTTATTATTTTGTTGTCACATTTTTACTGGCTTTCAGAATTCCAGATTGCTGTTGCAGAATTATAACAAAATCTACGCTATTGAACATGCATTTGCTTGGACATGTTCTACATTTTTATATGCTCGTAATTCTGGGTGCTCTTGAATTGCACTCTGGCATGCTTCAGAGCAGGTATTGTCATGCTTTTCACTACAAGATTCACAACAAATTATCTGCTTGTTACACTTCGAATTATGGCAATTTATAAAACGAGCGACTTTCTCTTTGCAATGATAACATTCACTTATCACAGATGGATCTACATTATTTACCGGTATATGAACTCGCCCATCAAATACATACATTTCTCCTTCAAAGTGTTTTCCACCTGTTAGATCACTATACCTATGAATACCCCCGTGTAACTGTCGAACATTTTTAAATCCTTCTTCCTTCAAAAATGCCGAAAATTTTTCACATCGGATTCCACCTGTGCAATAGGTAACTACTTGCTTATCTTTTACATCATCTAGTTCTCCATTCCTAATTAATTCTGGAATTTCTCTAAATGCCTTCACATCAAAAATTTTCGCATTCTTAAACTTCCCTATACGAGCTTCATATTCGTTTCGAGCATCTATTATTATGAAATCCTCATCATTCTCATATAAGTTTAGCAATTCTTCTGGTTCAATATACTCAGCAGTATTATCTATATTTACATCTTTACCAGATTTCTTTACCCCTAATGTCACTACCTCATCTCGAACAACCACCCGTAGCTTTGGGAATACATCACCATCTGAAGCAGAAATTTTCCATTCTATAGACTCCAATCCAGGATATTCATTTGTTTCTTTCATGTATTCATCTGTAGCTTCTTTTGAACCTGATAACGTACCATTTATACCTTCTTCAGATATAAGAATACGTCCTTTAAGGCCAAGTCGTTTACATAAAGCCCTCTGATGATCCCTAAGAATTTCAGGTTCCTCAATTTTTGTATAGAGATAGTAAAGTAATACTGTTTTTTTCATGATGTATTTAACGAATAACAAACTACGGTTAGAATTTTAACATAGATTCTCTACTATCGGAACGCTTGAGTGAACTCATCAACACTTGATTTTTGAACCTCATCTACCAATTGCGTTGTATATGCTTTCCGATTCAACTGCTTTGAAAGGAAATCCTTTTTATTAAGATTCTGAAAAAGTACTCCAGTCGCAATCTTGTCGTTTGAGATCGATGCGACTCGCCTTGCATCAGCTAATGAAAATCTATCATAATGTGAATCTTTTGTGACATCGTACACTCGCTCCATATACCATTCATGCGGTGTAGCTTTATTGTACGTTGGGCAATCTTGTAGAATTTCTATAAAACTAAATCCTGTATGTCTCATACCAGCCCGGATCACCTCGGTCATATGAGGAACATAACCAGAGAATGAACGTGCAACGAATGTAGGTTCCAAACTAAGAACAAAATCAACGGGGTTAATAACGGTAGCCGTAACTCCATCTGGAGATGCATGCATCGGTGTATCCTGAGGTGTAGTTGTTGATGCCTGTCCGGTAGTTAAACCATAGTTTCTATTGTTGTGTAAGATAAATGTCATATTGTAATTTGAGCGAACAGCATGGACCAAATGTCCAATTCCTTCACTTAATGTACCCCCATCTCCTCCAAAAGCAATAACTTCTATATTCTGATTTGCCATAGCCGCTCCTGAGGCGAAAGCTATGATTCTTCCATGCAATCCATGAACAGCATATCCTCCTATTTTGTCCGAACCATTTCCATGACATCCTACATCAAAGCATAATAATGTGTCTTTTGGTGCAACATTCTCAGCAACAAGCGCGCGCTTAACAGCAGCATGAATACCATAATTTCCGCACGCAGTACACCACGTATAAAGCTCGTCGGAGAAATAATCGCTATATTTGGTTGTGCAATTATTACAATTTGACATGCGATTTCTTACTCAGAAATATAATCTAAAATATCCTCAATAAAAAACGGTCTTCCATCATACTTTAGAAGTCTATCATTAAACTCAAACCCTGTTTCCATTCGCACTAACTTACCAAACTGACTTTGATAATTTTGTTCAACAACAACTGATTTTTTAAACTGTTGAGACAATTTAAGTAACCACTCCGCCTTTAAAGGATAAATATATTCATAATGTAGATATGAAATTTTTTTCTTCGAGTTTCCGTTTTGAATATAGGAAATAACGTCAACCATTGTATTCTTTGGACTTCCCCACCCCACAAATAACATATCCCCTTCCTCTTCCCCATACAGAATTGGATCTGGGAATTCATTAAGAAGTGCAGTTTGTTTTTTCATTCTTTTTTCCATCATAGCTCGGACATCATCAGCTCGTTCTGTCAGTTTTCCATGTTCTACATGTTCATCACTATTCGCATTGTATGTCTGATCCGACTGTCCGGGTAGCCACCGAGGCGAGACACCAGTTTCTGTGAGTTTAAATCTGTCAGATGCCGTAATACCATCAGGTTTAGTAAGGCCTCTTTCTATCTCAATTGGTTCTGGAAGTGATGAACAATTAAATAATGATTCAGCAATTTGTTTCTCAGTTAATAGAATTACAGGAATTTGGTATCTTTCGGCAATATTAAACGCATGTTGGGTAAGCGTATATGCAGAAATCACATCACTTGCTGCAAGTACACACCGAGATGATTCCCCATGACCTGCATAAAGTGCCAAATTCAAGTCTGCCGCCGCTGTCCATGTTGGAACCCCAGTAGCTGGTCCAGGTCTTTGCGCAACTACACAAACGAAGGGAATTTCAGTAATCATTGCAAGTGAGAGCGTTTCAGTCATAAGATCAAAACCTCCACCAGAAGTTGCAACTAAAGCACGAGTTCCCATATGCATACTTCCCAGAGTCATTTGTGCTGCCGTAATCTCATCTTCAGCTTGTTTTACTAGTATGCCGGTTGAATGATACGTCTTTGACAGATATGAGAGTATTGAAGATGCTGGAGTCATCGGATAAGCGTAGTAAGCCCGGACTCCAGAAGCAATTGCCCCTAGAGCAATTGCTTGATTACCAGATAGTAATAAAGACTCCTTTTGAGATTCCTGCGGAACTAATATGTCGATTTTTTGAATTTGTTTATCAATATTTGACTGATATTCAAAGCCTACCGAAAGTAACTCAATATTCTTATCAAGAATATCTCTCCTCTTACCAAATTCTTCTTTAAATGCTTGCTCAAGAATACTGAAATCCTGCTTTATCATTCCCCAAACTAATCCTATGAAGAATGTATTAACCATTATTTTCTTCCCTTTATGTTCAGTTATTATTTTTTTTACATCAATAAATTCAACATGAATTGCCTTATCTCGAATGCGTTCTTCTTCTTCCTGAGAGAAATGAAAATTACTTACCCAATGGATGAGGACTCCTCCTTCATCAATCGAATCGAGGACTTCATGTACGGATCTCCTACTTAAGCACACTGCTATATCAACATTTTTAGATGAAGATTGTATAGATTGTGCAGCAATATCTATCTGATAATTCGCATAACCACCTTTAATAAGAGATGGATACTCCCGATACCCAAATACAAAGTAACCAGAACGTTTGCAAGCTTTGGCTAAGAGTTCCCCGACAGAATTTACTCCTTGCCCAGATTCACCAGCTATTTTTAAACGTAAACGTGTATTTTTCATAACTATATTTTTGATACTAATTCCAAAACCCACGGCCTTACTCGCTCATCAATTTGCCCCTGGGGTTCACCATTTAATTTTAATGTTGGCAATAATTCCTCTCCTCCTTGGTTTATGAATGTTTTTTGTATACGATCAATACCTGCGCAAAACAATTCTGGTTCATATCGGGTATCACCAAGTCCTACAAATGCTGCCTTCTTACCATTCAATGACTGCTTACCCATAAATTCTAAAAATGGTAAAAAGTGAGGATTAATTTCCCCATGTTCCCAAGTAGATACTCCAAAGATAAAGTGTGTGCCCGATTCGAGGATATGTGTTGGCATTCGCTCTGCCCTAAAGAGCGTAGCTATATGACCAGCTTGAGAAATTTCATGCCTGCAGTAATCCATAACCAGCTCAGTATTACCGGAAACACTGGCATAGATTAAATAAAATGAAGTCATTGGACAGTTTTTAACTTTATTATGCGATATTCTACTTTAGCAAAAATTTTCCAGACACTCCAATCCCTTCTATGCAAAATCTGTAAAAGTTGGTAATATTATCCATAGATTAAAAATATTGCATATGGAAATTGAAAGAACTTATCGAAAAGAAGATTTTGATAGCCCGTTTCTTAAACTGAAACGAAAGGTGAGCGATCTCCTTGAGGCATTCAAACTACTTCCAAATCACAAAAAAGCTGTGGTAGTCATGCTACTTGTTGCTTTTATGGTACTTGTTATTGGAACACTCAGTATAGTTCTTGGATCTATTCATACATTCCAAGGTGATCCGGATGAATCCAGTGAGGAACTATTAGTAGAGGACCTGCAAAGCATTGACTCAGACATTGATGCAATCTTTGAAGATTATGACTTAAATTCCATAGAATCAGATGTAGAAGATATAGAAGATTTGTTTGAATCATACGAAACTGAATTGAGTAAAATCAATGCTTCACTCAATGATTTTATAATCCCTGCATCATCACCTATTGCTAAAGATGAAGATGATGAAAACCGACGTGACATTCAAGTAGATGAAACAATAACTTTATCTGAAGAAAAACAAGATAATGAAGAATAGAATATTACCTATAACAAGATTATTAAGTATTTGTGTTGTTTTTGCCTTCCTTACCGGTGTTACTACTGCTGAACCAGCTGTACCAGTATATTCAGAAGCGCAACTGTATCTAGAAGGAATCATAGAAGACTATAGAACCCTACTAGAGACTCGCGAGGATGATGTTAATGGTCTTCCAAATCTAGAAAATGAATTACGCATTGAATTGCTTTCGGATCTCTCAGATCTTTCAACTACCCTAATTGAAGCAGAAAATACACTTGGGACTATTGATGAAGAAAATTACCCTGATGTTCTCAATGAAGCACATAGTACACTTTTTACTCTCCGGACTGAGTTTGAATCAACAAATGAAACTCACAAAGAACTTTTGGTAGCAAGCCATACCACTCAGGCTCTTGAAGCTTATAATGCTCTTTTCAGATCAATCAATGAGCTATTAGAAAATTATTCGGATAATCTGACATCTCCTGATGAATTAGCATCTCAACTTGATGAGATAGATGATCTACTTTCCACCCTTGAAGATGAATTCAATGACTCCGACTGGGCACGACTCGAAGAAAATACAAAAACTATTCAAGGGTTGATTGAAGAGGAACTAACTCATTTAGTTCCTGAGAGTAAAACTGAAGAAGAATAATTCCCTAACAAAATCTTCGCTCAATATAGAGCAATTTTCCTAGCACATTATCAGTGCTCTCAAATTTCTTAAGTCTTAGTGTGTCATCATCGCCGAGTGTAAGCACATAGGAGGATTCAAGGTTGTACGTCACTTTAGACAAAACAGCTACATCTTCCCTACTAAACTCCATGTCGGATTCCTCAGGATTAAACGACACTAAACGTAAGGCAAACAATTTTGTGTATTTAGTAACCACCCAACCTGGAATGTCGTAGTGGAGAGTAGGTTCATATTCCTCATCTATTACTTCATTATAGCTATCAAATAGAGGAATCGTAGTACGTAAATTACCACCCTTGGTATTGCCACTTTGCTCCTCTTTAGTGTCATACTTCACTTGATGTGAGAATCCGAGAAAATACCCGACATCTTTCCGAAGAATGTCTGCTATTGTGTCTATATGGTTAAAAGCACTACTTCTCCCATTTTCATACCTGCTCACCATCTCCCATGTTACACCAAGTTCTTTTCCTAACTGTGCTTGGGATAGACCAGACTCGATACGTGCATTTTTTATTTTTCTTCCAATTTTTTTACTATCCATGATGCTTCATAATACTTTTTTCTCTATTTTATCGCTACAGTTTTACACTTTTTATATGAATAACAAAAATATATTTGATTTTTTAACTGAAAACTTGTTATAAAGAGATATACATATACAGAGTATATTGTAATAATTATCCAAAAGGTGAAGCGAATCACAGATCCACAAAGGGATTACCGATATTATGAGTCTACAGTTACCCTGTAGTAGTTTACACAAGCCAAAAAATACTATATAATAATAATATAACAATATTAAAAATCCCAACATGAGTAATACTGCAATGAAAGTAGATACATTTAGTAAACTCTCTGACATTTGTTGGGATCTCTGGTTTATTGTGGGAGCAATTGAAACTAAGCTAAAAGATCAAGAAATCACAAAAAAAGACAGCTCACTCGGCTGTCTTTTTAATTATCAAGAAAACCTTGATCAAATTCAATCTGAGATTACAAATCTACAGATAAGTAATAACTCCTAATATCATTGGCTCTCTCTCAGTTACAGAGTAATAGTATTTCCGCAGACTTTTTGTTACAGAATCCCGTATTTCATCCATTCCCTTCTTTTTGTTTTTTTCGTATTCCTCACCGATAATTTCAAGTGACTTTGAAATAAGTTCTTTACTTGTCTTCATGTAAACAAACCCACGTGATTGTATTCGTGGAGAACTCATTAACTTTTGTGTTTTCTTATCGATAACAAGCTCAAATACAACAACTCCATAACTAGCAAGTTGTTGACGATCATCAAGGATAATATTTCCAACATCACCTACGAGTGAACCAGATACATTAATTGGTTTAGCTGGGACACGACCACTTTTTTTCCACCCAAATTTATCAAGCTCAATAATGTCACCATCTCCAGCTATAATAATATTCTTTTTAGGAATTCCCATAGATTCTGCAGTTTTAGCATGCTCCATAAGGAATGATTTGAATCCATGAATCGGCATGAATAATTTAGGTTGAACCAAATTAATCATTAATTTTTGTTCTTCCTTATGTCCGTGACCTGTTGTGTGGAGATTCATAATCTCATTATGAATCACATCAGCTCCAAGCTGGTATAGTTCATCAATAAGCGCCTGTACAAGTGCACCATTACCAGGAATGACAGAAGCTGAAAGAATTACTGTATCTCCGTTTTTAATTTTAATATCCCTATGTTCATTACGTGCCATCCGAGCCAGTGCTGCTAAATGCTCTCCCTGAGAACCGGTAGCCAGAATCATAACTTTATTATCAGGAAGTTTCTTGATCTCGTTTCCTTTAACAAATAATGTTTTTGGAACATCAAGATAACCAATTTTTTGTGCAATTCTAATTGCAACCTGCATGCTTCGTCCACTAATCAAAACTTTTCTATTAAGTTTTTGCGCTATTTTAAGGAGTTCAACTATTCGATTTACCATTGAACCAAAAGTTGCAACTACAACCCGTCCCTCAACTTCAGCCAATACATCTTCAAGCCTATTTGCAATTTCACTTTCTGACAATGAATGTCCTTCGCGATAACTATTAGTAGAATCAGACATTAAGCATAATACCTCTTCTTCTGCACCAACTCGAGCAATTTTTGCGTAATCAGCCTGCGGTTCATTTACTGGTGAATTGTCAAATTTATAATCACCCGTATGCACTATCGTTCCTTTTGGAGTTCTAATTATCACCCCCATTGACTCAGGAATACTGTGATTTACTCTAAAGAATTCAATAGTAATTTTCCCGAATCGGAGTGTTTCGTCTGCGGTAACAGTTTTTACATGCACCTTATGTGCAATATCTTTTGCATCACTGTCGAATTTATTAAGTATTAATTCCTTTGCAAATTGCGAAGCAAAAATAGTAGGGAAACCCATCGGTTCGATTAATTTAGGAATCCCACCTATATGATCTAAATGACCATGGGTTATTACTAGTCCCTTAATTTTCTTAGCGTTTTGCTGCATATAACGCGGGTTTGGAATAACATAATCCACTCCTAGGTGATCCAAAGAGGGAAACCCCATACCTGCGTCAATAATGATAGCGTCATTTCCATATTCTATTGCGGTACAATTTGCCCCAATAAATGAGAGCCCGCCAATAGGAATAATACGAAGCTTATCATATGATCTTCGTTTACGATCCATATTCAATTGTTAATATAAAAAAATATCAGACCATCGATTCATACCTACCGATGGTAAAAAGCAAAAAAAGTCTTCTTCACCATAGAACCTAGACATTGTGTTTGGGAAAAATTGAGGAAAGATTTTTTGAAGTTTCTGTCCAATTACTCCTTTTAGGCTCTAATTTCAATTCCTTTTCAATAAACTCAATTCAAGTTTCAGTATTAATTTTACCGTTTTAGGCTAAAAATAGCAATTTTTCCCACCCTGTCATTCCAGCAACGGTAGGAATCTTCTGGTACTGAGCGTTTTTTCTAACGAGAAAAAGTCCTCATCTAATCTGCCACTCTTGTACTACTCAATTTTTCCCATTCCTCATCCACAATTTCCCATCCCTGTCTAAACTCCTCTTCTGACTGAGTATGTTTATATGGCAACCAGCCAAGGTCTTTGTATATTTTACATGCAAGCCATGTATGCGTCTGACTATGGAGGTATGCTCCTTTATGTCCTAGTTCATGCATTAGTTTCATAGCTTTAGTGATCAGTGGTTTTGCAAGTCCTTTACCTTTATACTCCTCCCGCACTGCCAGCCAATGGAAATTCCCCGAAATATCGGGCTCAATAGGTTCTTCAAGATAGAATGCTGTTGCTGTCCCTACTTTCATACCTTCATCTGTTACAACAAAAATACAGCGCTTTTTTAGTTCTTCTAATTTCCCACCATAGTATTTTTCAAAACTTTCGTATCCCGATTGTTCATTAATGATATCCCCAGATGAGACTTCAATCTCAACCCAGTCTTTCTCATCTCCTTTCTCAAAAAGTTCAAAATGGTACCCCTCTGGAAGTGAATAATTGGGAACGACGGAAAGATCAGGATAGATCATGTATAAATCTACGTAGGGTATAGTTCTGTCGATCATTGTTTATATTTAAGTAATGTTTTTAAACTTTTTTGGTAGGTTTGTTGATCATCTTTCTTCGTATCTTTAATAAACACAAATGCCATGTACAGATCGTATAGTTCAGCTATTTTGATCATTTCTTCGCCAAATTTATCTACTAGAATCTCTCGAAATAAATGTATGTCTTCATCCTGCACGATTGGAAAGTAACTCATATAATTAAATACATTAGCTACGTCTAACTGCCAATCACCAATTACTGAGAGTGCACTAAAATCAAACACTGCGGTAACATCAAGATTATCATTCACCATTATATTTTCAAAAAATAAATCCCCGTGAATTAGTGTCTTTTCAGGGAATTCAGGTAGATGATGCAGTTCTGACTGAAACTTTTTATACACCTCACCTATATTGGGTACATCTTCTTTATATGAATCCTCTCCTTCTTCAATTGCTTGTTCTATTCTGTTTTGTAGGAATTTATGCCAGGAATCACCATTACAATTTCTGGGTTCACGCATGATATCCCCATAGGATAAATCTTCTATGGTAATTTTCTCCAACTCTGAGCATATCTGAAGATAACTGCGAAACAATTTCTCTTTTTGCTTTTTGTTCAAAGAAATAAATTCTTTTTCAATCGTTTTACCTGGCAATAGTTTTTCTATTGAGTATACATGCCCTTCAATTTCACCATACTCATAAATTTCTGGAATTAAAAAACTAACTTCATACTTTTTAAGTTTTTTATAGAAATCAAATCGTATTTTTTCTTTATTCAAATTAGTTCCACCAAACACTCTGAGTATACGTTGTGTATCTATCTTATACACAAATGACTCCTGACCATTACCAAGATATTTAGGATTTTCAAGCTTAAGTGCTTTAAGGATTACTTGAGGAGGTTGGGCACTCATTGTTTCCACCTCTTAAGGCTAGGTAATTGCTTTTTTCCAAGCCAGGCAAACATTTTACCTTTTAACCCCTGCTTTCCAATGGTCTCATCAAGTACGTTTTTCATCTCATCAAGAGTCATGTCGGGATTTGTAAATACTCCATCTTTATAACAGTACTGACAATACATAAGACTTTTACTGTCATCTGATTCAGTACCAGCTTGCATACCACCTTCAAGTGGCATACCACATGACTGACATTGTCTTTCGAATTTTTCCATGTAATCTGCTATTAGTAAATAATGATAAATTCTAGCAAATTGGGACTAGTGAACACCACACCATGTTGAGTGGTCATGTTTATCAAACCCTGAACATTGCGAGGCATCTTCTCGCGAGATTACTTCATACGTTGTATCAATTCCCTCTCCTGTATAGTGGTAATAATACATACTATCCTCACCATAGACCCACCAATCACCGGATCCCGGGTTGTATTTGGTTGCATCAAATGTCCACATGCTAGATTCCTTTGGAATTACATAAACTTCTTCTGTTAGAGATTGAAATGTATTTGGTATAAGGAATGTAAACCAGAATATATAACTACAAACCCCGCAAAAGACTACAAATGAGAGCACTAAAAGTCCTACTATATATTTTGTCTGCTTTTTCATAGACTATTTATAAAATATAATTATTATTAAGACGTAGAATAAACCTACTTATTACAGATTATTGCAAAATT
>JAGQLH010000024.1 GCA_020429465.1 Candidatus Dojkabacteria bacterium
TGCTCTGACCTCCTGAGCTACTGGCCCAACAGTTGTGGGAGATCATATTGTTCCGCTAGGCGGATTTTTTCGTCCTATCTTTTCACACGAAAAGACCACAGGGATTTTTAAACCTGGTCTTATTATATACTATTCCTGGAATATTATTAAAAATTTCTTGAGAAATCTCGTCTAAAGAGATACTATTTTAGTTGTTGCTGCTGCTTTTCTGTTCGTAAGGAGGTTTAGATATTTTTCCGTACTTGTAAGTCTCTGGTGTCCAACAATTTCTGCAACTCGTTCGAGAGGCATTCCATGTTCTAGCTGGTATACAATAAAAGTATTTCGAATATCATTAACTGTTACATCAGAAATGCCGGATTTCTTAAAAGCATTATTAATCATTGTTCGAATATTTCGAACCAGTACCTGCTTTCCTGTTTTTGTTATAAACAAGAGGCCAGCATCTTTCTTAGGGTGAGGGCGTTTCTCGAGATATCCTTGTATAGCATCAACAGCATCTTTATTTAATTCAATAACTCGCTCAGGGTTACTTGCGTATTCTTGAATAGTTACAGTATAAGGTGTTTTTTCTATTTGCAAATCTTCAAGAGTAAGACGAGAAAGCTCCCCAATACGCATTCCTGTCTGTAAGAGAATTTCTATCATTGCATAAAGCCTTGTATTACTTCGAGCAGTATCTCGAAGGGCTCTATATTCTAAGCTACTGAGAATTCTTGGTTGTTTAGGAGTAAACTTAGGATGTGAAATGGGTTGTGCTGCATCTTGTGTAACGTGATTTTCCTTATGCAGGAACTTAAAAAGTGTTTTGTAACTATTTATCTTTCTTGAAATAGTCTTAAGGGTAAATCGCTGTTCGGAAACCAAAAGTTCCACATAATTTTTCAAGTGTTTTGATTCGTACTCATCTACGGTGTTTATTTTGTTATTGAAATATTCAAAAAGTTGTTCAATATCCTTTTTATATGCTACAACAGTAGAAGGTGAACGACCGAGATCTTCAAGGTGAGTAATAAATTTTTTTAAAGCATCAGAATGAGAGAGGGTCATAGATCTAAAATTTTCTTTGCATTAAACAATAAATAAAACTGAGATGTGTGGGCAGGAGTGCTCGTTTCTATGAAGAATTTTACCACTCTTTTCCATAAAGCTCAATACTAGAGGGTATTTTTATAAATGGATATACTACCTGATATAATTTAGATACCTAACAAGGGTAATTGATTAGAATGAAATTTGCAAGATTGACCTTTTTACTAAAACGAATTACTAATAAAGTGGCATTTAAGAGGCCACAGTTTAACGTATCTCCTAAGCTACTGGTACTCGGATTTATTACTCTTATCCTTTCTTTATTTCTTGTCCAAAATATCGCAAATAGTTTACATGACTTGGGAAATTATGAGATTCTATCGAATGAACAGGCAATACTAGAGGAATTGCAACAAGAGAACGAAAAACTAGTGCGTGAAAAAAGTTACTATCAGTCACCATACTATGTAAGGTTATATGCACGAGAGTCTCTTAATTTGGTTGAAGAAGGACAAGAGTTATATAGGGTAGAGCGTTCAAAAACATATGATTATGATGAAATCGGGGACAGAATGGAAGGAATAGACATTTTAAACAATAGGTATTGGTGGAGGGAATTGATTTTATAGCGTATTTACGCTATAATCGGTGGCCTTTCGGTAAAAATTGAAAAGAGGGTCGCGGGGTGGAGCAGTGGTAGCTCGTCAGGCTCATAACCTGAAGGTCAGACGTTCGAATCGTCTCCCCGCAACTCTCTTTTTAATTTTTTGAAGTTGTTTACCCGTATTAGTCCTCCCACATTTAGTATCTTCATTTCAATCAATAGTAGGATTTCCGCGAAAGATCTTGAATACTTTTAAAGATAAAGAGATTCGTTTAGTTAACAGTAGAAAGAAGTTTAGTAACATCGTCTTTCAGTTCTTGAAAGGAAGTTTCAAGTGCCTTAGGGTAAGGAATAACTAATGCTTCAAACGATTGAGGTAGTGTAGGGAGTAATTCTTTTATAATCTCACGCAATTGGCGTTTAATTTTGTTTCGTTTAACTGCATGCTTATGCACTTTTTTTGAAACAACAAAGCCAAAACGCGGATACTTTTTATGGTCTACTTTTTGTTCTTTATCTACGAACCTAACGAGTATCTGAAGATAATTTCCCCGAAGCTTATTGTGATGCCTGTATATTTGATCAAATTCGTATTGTTTTAATATCCTGTGCTTAGCGGGAAGCATATTTTTTAATCTGTGATAGTATTAACTTTCAGTATGTGAATTATATAACAAAAATCCCGCACATAGAGTGCAGGATTTAAAAGATTTGTGAATATGGACTATCTTCTTCGAGTAACTCGTTTGTTTTTATCTGCTCGAATTTCGTCAGATACCGTTAACTCATGTCGACCTTTTTCACGTCTTCGTTTGAGTACATTTCGTCCTCCAACGGTTGCCATACGTGCACGAAAACCTAGTCTTCGTACTCGTCTTCGTTTCTTTGGTTGGTATGTTCTCTTTGTAGCCATAAAAATATAAATAACAGAATCTAAAAGTCATGCGGGGTGATTTTACCATAGATATAAGGATTTAGGCTAATTTCCTATCAAGATATTCATAAAGAATGAAATTTTTTCTATTATCGTCTTTTTGATTCCATTGCGTTTATTATAAGATCTCGTAAAATGACAATATCGAAGTAATATCGGAAGATATGCTCACCCTGTTTTTTAAATTCATTGATCATAGTAGATTTTGAGTCTAATCTATTAATTAAAGAAGATTGGTTATACATTAGAGAGCCATAAGTATTCGATTTTTTATACCTATCAAATGTGATTGTTGTACTATCGGGATATTCTTTTGTAATAAAATCAAGTGCAAATCGAGTTATAAGAAGTGCAAGACCAGCTCCTTGATGTTCATTAGCAATAAATAATGAGCTTATGTGGCACAATCCATGATCAGGAATATGCGATAGCTGGATACCACCACAGACTGCTTCATTATTTGTCATCTTAATGATGTGATGATCAGTATTTTCTAATAATGACTGTCTATAGTGGTCAAGTAGTGCTGGATTAGGTATGTCAGCAGTAGGAGAAGGTTGGAATAATTCAAATTCTGGCAAATATCCAGTAGTGAAACCTTGGTGTAAAGACTGCCAATGTACCTTAACAATAGAGCATAAATCGCTAACTCCAGCCAATTCTAGTATGTACTCGTCTCCAGGACCAAGTATAATTCGTTCTCTATAATTTGTTTTTGAGGTATTGGATATAGATTCTATAGCAGTATATTATACTATAGGTTCTGTATTTATGAAAGAAAAAGTCCGTTATGAAATGGTAGAATAACATACACTTATAAATATAAATCTATGAATAAATCAGAACGTAAACTAAGATTCGGTACAGGAGGAATGCCACTTACAACAAAAAATAGATCGGTTACAGAAGGTATAAAACGCATTCGTGAACTAGGATTGGACGCAATGGAGTTAGAATTTGTTTATCAAATCTTTGTAAAAGAGGAGGAGCGAGAAGCTTTAAAGAAGCTTGCGGAAGAACAGGACGTAGCCTTAAGTGTTCATGGTTCATATTTTATTAACCTAGCATCACCAGAAAAACAAAAATGGCATGCCAGTATAAATCGTGTTTTGCAATCCGCAGAAGCTGGAGAAGCGTGTGGTGCGCGTTCTATGACATTTCACCCTGCTGCGTACATGAAACGTGATGCTGAAGAAGTGTATTCAATGGTAAAGGAGGCATTTAAAGAGATATGGGATGGGTATGAAGAAAAAGGACTTACATCAATAACAATAGCCCCAGAGCTGACAGGTAAAGCCGCCCAGTTCGGTGATTTGGAGGTTCTTATCCGGTTAATTGAAGATTTTCCAGGTAAACCAATGAAATTCTGTTTCGATTTTGCACACAAACATGCGAGGGATGGAGGTGGGTGGAATTCGTATGAAGAATTCGATCAGATGTTGGGGTTGATACGCAAGCATTTCGGACAGACATTTCTTGATGATATGCATATTCATATATCAGGCATACAGTATTCTCCAAAAGGAGAACGTAATCATCTCACATTACTGCCTTCTCAGGAAGCATACCGGGAAGAGGGCATCGATGTCGGAGGTTTAGCAAAATATTATGCAGAACTAGAGCAAAAGGGGAGATTGGAAACTCCTGATATAAAATGGAAGGAATTGCTCACAGCACTTAAAGATAATAAAGTCGGGGGGATTGTTGTCTGTGAAAGTCCAAATCTAGAGGAAGATGCGTTACTCATGCAACAGTATTATCATAAGCTTTAATGTCAGTATAGGATGAGACAAACAATCATATCCCTCATTATAACGGTCTTTTTATTTGGGGTATTTAGTTATTTTTTAGCTAATTTAGAAGTATTTAACAGGCCAGTGGTAGACTCTTATAGAGTTGAATATAATCTCTTAACTGCTGAAGAGTTTTATAGTTCTTTTCAGGAACTAAGAAGAGCTGGATTGATTTTTCAACTCATAAATGTGCAAAGTGTATATGCAATGACAATTACGATATTTTTTCTATCTATGTCATTCTTTACCACGATACATTTATTTACTGATAAGTTCTTCTTTAAAAAATTTTATGAACAACCGGACCTTGGAGTCGCTTTGCGAAGAGGGCTTTTTTTTGCACTACTCCTAGTAGCGTTATTATATATACGAGTCATGGGATTGTGGGATTTTATTATTGTAGGAGCGACAATAAGTACGATTATAGTTGTAGAACTATTTGTAACATATAGTTCTCAGTTGTACACACAACAAAAAGAAAGTAATACTACAGATGAACAAAATGAAAAACATACTACAGCACATTCTTGAAAACAATATCCTTGCTGATACACACTGTCATCTAAGTATGTCGGTGTATAAAGAAGATTGTATCGACGTTGTACGTAGGGCAGACACGCAAGGCGTTCACCTAACGGTGGGGATGTCGGTAGACTTAGACAATAGTAAGGAAGTAGTAGCGCAAGCAGAGAAATTTCCCTCTCTTCAGGCAGCAATTGGAATCGATCCGGAGGTATATATCGAAGGAAGTACTTTAGTAAATTTCTCGATAATGCCACAAGATACCTGGCAATTAGAAGATTACCTGGTTAAGGACGAAGCAAGTAACATAGTCATGATAGGAGAAACAGGACTTGATAATTATTGGAATAAAAAAAATGACTTATCTGAACAGGAAGAACATAAGAGTAGGCAGTTGCAAAGAGCACTTTTTCACGAACATATTCTACTTGCTCAAAAGTATAATATGCCTCTTTCTATACATTCCCGGGAGGCCATTCATGATTGTCTTGATATTCTTAAGGAATTAGAATCTGGATTTTCCACTAAGAAAATGAGGGGGGTTTTTCACTCAATGACACCAGAAGAAGGTGATACTGAAGTGACATACTATCAGAAGATAAGAGATGTACAGGATAATGGCTTTATGGTAGGACTTAATGGAATTATTACCTATAAAAATGCACACATATTACGAAACTCGGTACTGAGATTGTTGGAAGAACAGGGAGTAAAGAAACTCACCGAACCCCAGGAACTGTATCAAGCAGGATTTGTTTTGGAAACAGATGGTCCATATTTGGCTCCTGATGGTAAACGAGGTGAAAGAAACGAACCTGCATACGTTAGGTTGATTTTTGAATTTTTGCAGAATGCACTTGATAAAACCTAAGAAACAACAATCCAAGAAACAGATTCTATTCCTGTCTCCAGTACAAGCAGGGTTCCCTAATCCAGCAGACGGAGATATCGAGTCTATGCTTGATTTGAATGAATATTTGATTGAACATCCAGCCGCTACCTACTTTGTAAAAGTAAAGGGAAACTCTATGCAGGATGTACATATTTATGATGGAGATATTTTGATCGTTGATCGATCACTGGAGCCACGACATGATGCGATTGTAGTAGCCTCGATAGATGGTGACTTTACTGTAAAGCGACTTTATAAGAAAGACGGGAAGGTAAAATTAATACCTGCGAATAAAGATTTTTCAGACATCACCCCAAAGGAATATGAAGATTTCCAAATCTGGGGAGTAGTAAAACATGTTATCCACTCATATTGATAAAGATTAAGAACGTACAGCAGCCCCTAAAAAGGGAGGTAGTTAATCAGTTAATTTCGGCAATTAAAAGAGATCCAGATGTAGTTTTTATAAGTAGATATAAATGGAGCGGATATAAGGATATGTATGTAGTAGAACAGAATAAACAATTCATTGGATGTTGTATCTTAAAATTTTATGAGGACTGGATAAAATTAGGTCCCCTCGTACTTCTTCCCCAGGCAAGAGGAAAGGGAATAGGTACAAAACTAGTTTGTAAAATGGAACATGATCTCAAGGATACAAATCTGTTTTGTACAAGTACAAATACGCGCATACACAAAATTTTAGATTCACTTGGTTTTGAAGAAATAGAGCCGAAAAGGAGTCCGTGTAAAATCCGTTCTATACTTCTTAAAGAATTCTTGGAATATTTAAGTTTCCGTTCAGTATTTGAGGGCATACGAAAATGGATTTCCCTCCCAAGAAGAGAGAAACGAAAGTATTACATACGACAAAGGTATTAATTATATGAATCAAAAAGTATTCGCTCTTATAGACTGTAATAATTTTTTTGTTTCCTGCGAACGGGTATTTAATCCAAAACTTGAGAATGTACCCGTAATTGTTGCGTCAAATAATGACGGATGTGCAGTTGCACGATCAAATGAAGTTAAGGAGATTGGAATAAAAATGGGAGTACCATTATTTAAAGTAAAAGACCTTCTTCATAAACATTGTATAAAAGTATTGTCACCTAATTTCGCTCTGTATAGCGATATGTCGCATCGGGTCATGGAAGTTCTTCGTACAATTACAGATAAAATAGAGGTATATTCAATAGATGAAGCATTCCTATCAATTGAAAGCCTAGGTGTAGAAGAGTATGAAGAATTCGGACGTATGGTTAAAGATAAAGTTTTTAAATGGACAGGTATCCCTGTATCAATAGGAATTGCTCATACAAAGACTCTTGCGAAGGCAGCAAGCGAATTAGCGAAAAAAAAGGAAGGGGGAGTGGTAGACCTTGTAACGAAGAGTGTGCAGGAACAAGATGTTTTATTACAAGGTATTCCTGTAGGGGATGTTTGGGGGATCGGATATAGGTTAACTCCATTTTATGAATCGCGAGGGATTATGACTGCATACGATTATAAGTATGCTGATCTCAATTTATATGGTAGTAAGGTTACCGTTGGAGGGAGAAGGACTCAATTAGAATTACAAGGTATATCGTGTAATCAAGTAACTACAACTCATGTATCAAGGAAATCTATTATTAGTTCTCGATCATTTGGTAAGCCAGTGTACACACAGGAAGAGCTTTCAGAAGCGATAAGTGAGTATATTGGACGGGCAGCTAGAAAATTACGTTCTCAAAACCTATTGGCAGGATATCTTACGGTGTATTTAACAACAGGAAGATTCAAAAAAGCAAGAGATTATTACGCTCCTAGTACCTCTACCGCTTTGGTATACCCAACAAGTTACACGCCTGATCTGGTAAAGGCTGGTCTCGTATGTCTTGAAAAAATCTATAGACCGGGATATCAATACAAAAAAGCTGGGGTATGCTTTACATCGTTACAAACTATGGAATCTATGCAATTTCGAATTTTCGACTCTTTTTCATTTCGTAAGAGGATGCAAGAAGAGAAACTTATGGCAACGGTAGATAAACTTAACAAAAAATGGGGACAAGGGGTGCTTAAATTAGCTTCGGAAGGTACTAACCCCCTTTGGCAGATGAAGCAATCTCAAAGATCTCCACGTTACACTACAGCATGGAAAGAGTTGTTACAGATTTCCGTCTAATAAAGAATAACATCACCTTCAGATAAACCAGCTAAAATTTCATATTCAAAATCGCTTGAGAGTCCAATTTCAACTTTTTGTTTACGACGAGTAGTTCCATTTCTTAGGGTTACATAGTAGCCATCAGATTCTTGACTTACCCCAACAAGTGGGACAACAAGTGTTTCTTCTGATTGATTGGTAATGATTTCTACATCTACAGATAACCCTTCGTAGAGAAGTTCAAGAGGTGTAGTAAAGGAAACCTCAACAATATAATTTACAACTCCACCAGGATCTATAATTGGAGCTGGATTAATATGTGTGACTGAGCCGGAATACTGAGTGCCTTCTGTGTCTGACTCAAACTCAATAATAGCTGACTGGCCTTCTTGAATAGACAAAATGTCTAATTCATTAATTTCAACCTCGACGATATACTCGCTAACATCAGCCAAATATACAGAACTTGAAGATGCCGGACCTGGGTAATAATCACCTACTTTGAAAGGAATAGAAATGATAGTTCCAGGAAAGGGTGCACGTATGGTTGTTTTTTCAAGTGCATATTCCGTTGAAGATATACGTGATTTAGCTTGCTTTATTTGTCCATCAAGAGCAGTTAAATCATATTTTTTTGATGATATAAGTTGTTGGGTTTGTAATTCAGCAATAGATGAATTTAGTTCGGAAATTGAATATTGATTTTCTGCAGTCACAAGAGAATGCTCTGAGTTCACAGTAGTAGACTCCAAAGAAATTTCACTCTGTTCTGCCTGTAGGTCAGTTATGAATGAACTTGATTCGGCAGATTCAACACGACCTTGGTATTGAATTTCTGCAAGTTCTGTCTGTTCTCTAGCCACATCTTCAGATTCTGGTCCAGAAAGAGCAGCAACATCTTCACTGTCTCGATACAGATCTTCAGCTTGATCTGCTTCTTCCTTCAATAAGTCTGCATTGAATTCAGAATTGTCATGTGTTTCTTGGGCTATATCGCTATTCAATTGAGCAATTGCAACAGAGTTTTCGGAGGTTATTTGAGACGTCTGATAATTTGATTTGGCAATCTCTTCATTTTTTAGTACAACTCCCGCTTGGAGTTCTTGAATCTTAACATCTAAGCCGTCAACAACTTTATTATAATTAGCTTGAGCTGATTGAAGGCTTCCTTGCGCACTAAGAAGTTCTGATTCTAATGAAGTAGTATTAAGTTTTGCAATCACAGTACCTTCTTCTACTGTAGTACCTTCTTCCACAAAAATTTCCGAGATAAAACCGGGTGAACCAAATGCAAGATTTTGATTCTCTTTTCCTTTGATAGTTCCTGGAGCACGCACAACACTTTCGATTGTTCCTTTGTGTACTGTGTAGGAGTCGAGTGAGTCATCAGGATTGTCTTGAGAAAATGTGCGGACAACAAAAAACATTCCTAAAAATAGGAGACATAAAATACTAATTTTCCATTTGTGACGTATAAGAAAACTCAATACGTGTTAGAGCTAATATAGAAAGTGGCGCAAAAGAGTAAGTGAGTGCAGTATATTGTACAAGGTAGAGATTTCTATGTCATTCATACCTAAGTGCATCTATTGGGTTTAGCTTAGAGGCCTTCTGGGCTGGGTAGATACCGAAAATTAAGCCGATAATTACTGAGAATAAAACTCCAAGACCAATTGCATCAAGGTAGATTTCTGTAGGTAAATCAAGCAGTTTACTTGCAATAAAGGAAAGTATAATCCCAACACAAATACCGATTATTCCTCCAAGAAGTGTTACCATGATAG
Organism: Candidatus Dojkabacteria bacterium; assembly: GCA_020429465.1. GTDB lineage: Bacteria > Patescibacteriota > Dojkabacteria > B142 > WJKM01 > JAGQLH01. Next base: position 9,714 of record JAGQLH010000024.1, read on the forward strand.
ACTCAGTTAAAAACTGAATAAGTATATCTCTATTTTTTGCTCCAATCGATTTACGAAGTCCAATTTCTTTAGTACGTTCAGTAATACTAACAAACATGATATTGGTAACTCCAATCCCTCCTACGAGAAGAGAAATAGCTGCAATAGAAGAGAGGAAGCCAGTGAAAATTCCTGTAATCTGATTGATGGATGACAGAATTTCTCCTGAATCTCGTACAGTAAAATCATCTTCCTGATTTGTCCCCACACCACGAATTTTTCTAAGGATTGAACGAGTTTCATCTTTTGCTTGCTCTACGAATTTAGGATCAATAGCTTCAACAGACACAAGTGAGAGGTTATCTCCACTTACGAGATACTGTGAGTACGTGGTAAATGGAATCATGATGTCGTCATTTGGATTGTCAAAACTGCTCGTCCCTTTCTTTTTAAATACACCAATAACAGTAAAGGATGTCCCATTTATACGCATAGTTTTTCCAACGGGATTTTCTCCATTAAAAAAATCTTCAATTAAATCAGGGCCAACAAGCGCAACTTTTGCACGCTGATCGCTATCTTTCTTGGTGAGCAACCTTCCATATTCTGCTTCAAAATTTTGAATCTCTATGTAATCTCCATGAGAACCTAGGATCGTTTGTGATTCGGTTGTATTCCCGTACTGTACGCGGAAATTAGTAAATGTTTGAGCGGCAATGCCTTCTATGTACTTTTTGGGGTAATCGATAAATCTGTCAACTTCTGATAGCGTAAATGTATCAGCAAGGTTGGGTGGACCGAAGTTATCAGATTGCTGACCTGGTACCACATAAATTGAATTAGATCCGAAAGAATCAAACGAAAGCTCAATTGAACGCTGTGCACTTTTACCAATACCAAGTAACGCAACTACAGCCATTACCCCAATAATAATGCCGAGAGTGGAGAAAAACGTTCTAAATACGTTTGAACGAAGTGATGTGAATGATATTGTGATATGGTCAATAAAATCCATGTTATGCGGACTTGGTATCGTTAACAATTAATCCATCTTTGAGCATAATAGTTCGGTCGGTATATTCTGCAATCTCTGGTTCGTGAGTAATTACGATAATGGTCGCTTTTTCTTCAGAATGTATTCTGCTAAAAATATCCATTACCTCATCTCCTGTTTTTGTATCGAGATTTCCAGTAGGTTCATCTGCTAAAATAATATTAGGTTTCATTACAAGGCTTCGGGCTATGGCAACTCGTTGGATTTGCCCACCTGAAAGCTGATTAGGCTTGTTATCGAGCTTTGAACCAAGACCAACTTTTTCAAGAGATTCGACTGCTCGTTTCTTTCTTTCATTTTTAGGTACATCAGAATAAAGAAAAGGAAGCATCGTATTATCGAGTACCGAGAATTTGGGAAGTAGGTTGAATGATTGAAAGACAAAACCAATCTGAGAGTTACGGATAGTAGAAAGTTCATTGTCGTTAAGTGTTCCTACATTTTTACCATTAAGGTGATAGGTGCCCTCTGATGGAGTATCTAAACAACCTAAAATGTGGAGCATTGTAGACTTTCCACTTCCGGAAGGACCCATAATAGCAACAAACTCTGATTTTTCGATTTGAAGATTAACACCTTTCAAAGCCAGATATGATCCAGACCCAATAGTATAGCTTTTATGAATGTTTTTTAGAGAAATGAGCATAGTACTTTTAGCATTACGTTCTTAGATTACCATAAATATAAAAATTTTTATCTACAGCAATAGCAAAGAAAAAAGAGTCTAAAGTGAGGTTTCTTAGCTGAAATTCATTTAAATTTCACGAAGATTTCACATTTACTGACGTATACTTTACCTAAATTCAACGGAGAATTTTATGCCAATAGCTAATTTATTATCCGAAAATCATGGATAAAGCAAGTAAAAGTAAGATCCTAAGTAGGATTGAATCAATAAAGTCACAAGTTGAAGAGATTGTGGCTACGATTGAGGCCGAAAGGCACGAAAATATAGGTGAAGATTTAATGATTCTTCAGCATTTGGAGGATAAAAAAGAAATTCTCACCCAAAAAATTATTAGCTTAAAAGAATCACTCACCCTTGCAGAGACAACTGGTGTGGTTGAGCATACCTTTGTTCTCGACTTTAATGGTCGGAAAAAAGAGGTGTCAGTCGTTTTACCAGCACTAGCAAATCCTGCAAAGGGAAGAATTTCTACTGATTCTCCGTTGGCACGTGCACTAAAAGATAAAAGTGCGGGTGATATTGTGGAAGTAAATACACCAATGGGTGTACAACAATACAAAATTCTTGAGTCTCAATAGCGTAAACAAATCCGTTTATAGCTATTGGCACAGCTCTGAAATATATTTTAAAAGCTGCTGAAGATCTCGGCAGCTTTTTTTTGTCATTTGGTTTATAGTTTTTTCGTTCGATTCTATTGATCTCGAGGATAGTTCTAAATCCTTCAATTCCTTCTCAAGTGTAGGGAGTCTAAGATAGGAAATCGCTCCCTTAACCCGATGGGCTGATTCTGCAAGCTTAGTATAGTCACTCTGATTTATGTGGAGTGTCATGGAAGAAATACCCAGCGAAATTTCGTGCATACAAGAATTAAGAAGATTACCAAATACTACTTCATTTACTCCAAAGTATTTTTTGAGTTGCGAGCGGGTTGGATAATTAGTTTTGCTCATTGGAATATAAGTGCTTTAGTAAAATTGATCGAAGTTTCAGTGCGTCAACAGGTTTAGTAATATATGCATCCATCCCCAAAGATTTAGCCCGTTTTTTATCTTGTTTTTGGGTATGAGCACTTATCGCTATAATTGGAACATCAAGTTTTAACTCTTGCCTAATAATTCTCGTTACTTCTAATCCATCCATTTCTGGCATCTGTATATCAATCAAGAGAATGTCATACGTCTGTTCCTTAAGGATAGCAAGTGCTTTTTTCCCATTTCCAGCAACGGTGACAGAAGCTCCCCATTTTTGTAGGAGTCCTTCCAAGATGAGTTGGTTAAATGAATTATCTTCTACAATAAGGCATTGTTTACCATGAAGGAATTGGTCATCTATTTGAGGACTGCTAGTTCCTGTATCCTCATAAGGACTACTGGTTATATCTGCATAGTCGAAGTTAAGTTCGACGTAGAATTCTGATCCCACTCCTACAGTACTTTTAACTGTTATGGTTCCTTTCATAAATTCTACTAAGCGTTTAACAATAGCCAGACCTAACCCAGTCCCTCCATGAAGTCTATTCTTTCCTGAATCAACTTGGGTAAAACTTTCAAAAATCATGGATAACTTTTCTTTCGGTATTCCAATACCAGTATCGGTAACTTTCAAACCAACGGTAATAGAGTCTGTGTTATGAGAAATGAGTTCAACTTCCAAACTAATTATTCCTTCCTTCGTAAATTTAACTGCATTTCCTAAAAGGTTTAAAATAACCTGACGCAATTTAACGGCATCTCCCTTGAGAATAGAAGGAATATTTTCATCGATTGAAATTGATAAGAGAGTATCGTTTTGTTGTATTTTGTATTGGAAAGTTTGGATGAGTTGTTCAATAATATCCTCGAGAGAGAATTCAACAGATTCTGACGTTAGAGTTCCTGACTCTATTTTGGCCATATCAAGAATCTCATTGATAATGATCAATAGATTATCGGCTGATATTTTAATAGCTCCAGTATATTCTGCTTGTTCTGAGGTAAGTTGAGTCTCAAGTAACATTTCTGCAATTCCAATAATTGCATTAAGTGGGGTTCGTATTTCATGGCTCACATTCGTAAGAAGTTCTTCCTTTATCCTCTCTGATTCTTCTGCAAATTCTTTAGCTCTCACAAGGCGTTCTTCGGCTTTTTTTCGTTCAGTGATATCTTGGAATACTGATTGAATTGCACGTTGGCCACTATAAAGGATAGGGGAAGATGCTGATTCAACATCAATAATAGAACCATCGGGACGCTTAACTTTTATGTGTACTGGAGGAATTGGTCTGCCATGCTCAAACATCTTTTCGATCCGATCCTGAAAAATCTTGGCATGTTCAGGGGGGAGTATATCTGCGTGATTTGCATTTTCAAAGTCGTCTAAATTTGTATATCCTAGGATAGAAAGACCTTCTCGATTAATATAAATCGGAATATCATCCTTGTGAATTATTACCCCGATAGGGAGTAAATCTATAAGTGTTCGATATCGCTGTTCACTTTCACGCAATGCCTCCTCGGCTTTCGTCTGTTCGGTTACATCAATAGAAATACAAAGAACAGCACAAGAAAGTGTTTTTGGATCTGTATAAGGAACTTTTATTGTTTCACGATATGATTCTTCACCAGCAATTGATTTGAAAAATATCCTTGGGAAATGTTTTGTTTCTTGTGATTGAATAACGTTTTGATCTTCTTTAAGAAATTCAGATATTCTAGTTTGACGATTGATGAATTCTTTTTGGTTTCTTCCAAGGAGTTCATCAACAGAAAGACCATAATCTGAAGCAGTTGATTTATTAGCAAGTATAAAATTCCCTTGTGCATCTTTCGCAAATAAATTATGAGGGACCAGATCAATAATGGTTCGCAGTTGCTCTTCGCTTCTTTGAAGTGATGTAACAACATTTCTTTGGGTAGTAATATCTTCAACAAAACTGATGATAAGTTCTGGAATACCTTCATCATTCCTAATTATATGTCCGGTTACTCTTGCCCACAAAGTCTTACCGTTCTTTTTTACATAACGTTTGGTCCGGGTATAGTAAAGTCGTTTACCAGTGATTAACTCATTAAAATATATGAGATCGATATCTTCTTCATGGGTAATGTCGGTGAATGACAGACTTAATAACTCTTTCTGGCTATATCCAGTCATTATTGCAAAGGCAGAATTTACTCGAACATATTCAAGAGTATTTGGATCCACAACAACCATTCCCATGAGACTGTTCTCAAAGAGGAGCTTGAAAAGAGGATTAGTTTTAAATACTGCAGCAATCTTTTTGGAAGGATCAATAGGTGTTTGCATTACTATTGTTTAGCAAATTTGTAACCAGAACCGCGAACGGTAATAATTAGGGGATCTTTAGAGTCATCTTGAATTTTTCTGCGGAGTTCCTTCATGTGTACATTAATAGTATTAGAAAATATTTCTCCTCCGTGCATATCCCAGACTTTGTCTAGCATTTCCGACCGAGTAATGACTTTCCCTCGATTTTGCATTAGCAAGTGTAATAGGCGAAACTCTATACGCGTTAGTTGAATAAGTTCATCATGTACTTTCACTTCATGTGAGGAGCGATCTAATGATACGTGACGGATCGAAAGAATTTGTTCGGTTTGATTATTATTCCTCCGTTGAAGCGCTTTGATTCGAGCTATTAGTTCAGATATCTCAAATGGTTTTGTAAGATAATCATCTCCACCAGCATTAAGCCCTTCAATTTTATTCTCAGTTTCATCCCTGCTCGAGAGCATCATAATTGGGGTAGTGTCGTTTTCTTCTCTAAGAGTCTTACAAATTTTTAATCCATCTATAGTAGGGAGCATTACATCAAGAATGATACTACTATAATTACCTTGATTTATTCGAGCTAATTGAAGACCTTCTTTCCCGTCAGTCGCGTGATCGACGACATACCCTTGTTCCCGAAGGGTGTATTTTATAAATGATGAGGTTACCGTATCGTCCTCAATAAGTAGAATGCGCATACGGCTGCAGAGTGAAATTATATTGAATTATAGCGTATTAGAAAGGTAATTAGGAAATTGGTGTATTAAATTTGGATAATAGGGGATTTTTATCGATGTAATAGTTAATTTCTTAAAGAATATTTGGTTAATCAAAAAATCCATCTGCTTTTTGAGGTAATGGTAT
>JAGQLH010000025.1 GCA_020429465.1 Candidatus Dojkabacteria bacterium
ACCGACATACCAAACCTAGGAAAGGATTGGAAAGGATTCCATATATACTATTCGGATCCTAAAAGCCCTGCAGCAAAACCGACAGATTTATTACACCGATCTGGTGACGATCACCTTACAACCACAATAAATGGTACAAAGCTTACATTCGGGCTACATAGTTTTTTTCAAGTTAATGTACCCGTATTTGAACAAACACTTGAGGATATAGCTCAATGGATCTCTCCAAATGACAACGTACTCGATTTTTTTTCTGGAGTTGGCTCAATAAGTCTCCCTCTTCACGATAAATTTAAGTCAGCAGAGCTTATAGAGATAAACGCTGAAGCTACCTCATTTGCTCAAAAAAATATCAATGATAATGCACTACAGAACTGTATTGTTCATACAGCAAGATCCGAGGAGTTATCTAGTAAAATATCAAAAAAACATATTGTATTATTAGATCCACCTAGAGAAGGATTACATAAAGATTTAACAAAAACCTTATGTGAGGTAAAACCAGAACGAATCATTTATCTTTCTTGTAACCCAGAAAGCCAAATTAAAGACGTACAACTATTACAAGACGACTATGAGGTAAAGATGGTTAAATTCTACAACTTTTTTCCACGTACACCTCATGTTGAAAGTTTGGTGGTATTAGACAAAGTTTTATCCTAAAATTAACTACCATTACTTGGGTATCCTTCGGTAGTATCAATTTAGATGTCTAGACTATATATAAGATGAAAAACAAATTACCACGACTAGTCCTCATTGGCGCAGCATTCCTTTATGCAACCGCTGGGGTTTTTGATCGGACACTTTCAGCAGAAGTTAGTGTTTATATGCAAGTACTCATACGAACAGCATTATCTGTCTTATTGTTCATAAGCATAGTATTTTTAAAGAGAGTACAATTTAGAAAGATTGAGCGAAAAGACTGGAAGTACCTGATAGCACAAGGTGTATTAAGTTTTTCAGGATTTATATTCTTTATACAAGCTGTTACAAAAATTCCAATTGGACTTACGCTATTCACCTTTTATTCAGGAATTCTTATAAGTGTATTCATATACAGCAGTTTTATTTTCAAAGAGAAGGTTACCAAAACAACATTTACTGCACTTTGCTTAAGCAGTATTGGACTAGTTATTATGTTTCTTAATAGTTTAGAAACATATTCTTTATATGGTTTCATATTTGCATTTATAGCGGGATGCGGATTTGGACTCAATTTCCCTGTAAGTAAGCATGTAAGTGATAAATATTCGCATTTACAAATAAATACTACCGTATTTTTCGTGTCATTTATCCTAAGCACTTGTACCGTATTCCTCACAGGTACTACCATTACATTTTCTTATTCAATAGGAATTTGGGTTGCCTTTATCCTCTACAGTATTACCATTATACTTGCTTATTTCGCATGTATATACGGTTTCCAACATACGAAAACACAAATCGCAAGCCTTACACTATTGCTTGAAGTTGTCTTTGCAGTCGTAATTGGTTATCTTGTATATAGAGAGATCCCAACATTACACACAACGATAGGTGGAATTCTCATACTGATCTCTCAAATACTTATAAATATAAAACCAGAAGTGGAAAAACCAGTTCAATAATTTATTTTTTATAGTTATTTAGCTATGAGTACCAAAGGTGTACAGACATTTATTCGAGGCTTTATCTTTGTGCTTTCATTTTTAGGATTACTTTCATTTTCATTTGTGTTTACACAAATCTTAAATCTTAATTTCTTACTTATACCAGCAGCTTTTATTGATTTCATCCTTGCTTCAGTTATTTCAAAGATGTTTTATGTATTACCCGAATGGCAACGATTAGTCCTACTTCGACTCGGGAAATACTCTGGAACAAAAGGTCCTGGTGTATTTATTATTTTCCCTTTTATTTATTCTGTAGCAAGTATTATTGATATTCGAATAACAACTCACCAAGTCGAAGCTACCGCAACACTTACAAAGGACAATGTTCCTACTAGAGTTACTGCTGCGATTGAATTAGAGATTGAAGATCCTAAGAAAGCGATTTTAAATGTTCAAAATTATTTCAATACTGTTACCTGGCTTGCAACCGAAGCTCTAAAAAATACCATTGGTAGTATGGATTTGAAAGAATTATTAAGTAATAGAGATGAAATTGCAGATAATCTTAAACAACAAATTGACTCAGAAGCACAACAGTATGGTATCAATGTACGAGCAGTCCGTATCACCGATATCGATACACCACCTGAGCTTGTAGAAGAACTTGCTGTAATTGCCCGTGCCCACAGAGCAGCGCAAGCAAAACAGATTCAAGCTGAAGCAGAAATTATGGTTGCAGAAAAAGTCGCACAAGCAACTCAGATACTTTCAAAAACACCTGGTGGATTCAAACTACGTGAAATTCAGAATTTGGCAGAAATTGCTAAAGAAGAGTCATCAATGATTATTGTATATCCAGAATCCAGTGCCATGGGAGCTGATATAGCAAGTTCAGCAATTGCAATGTCAGGACAGCAAGTAAACACTACACATCACAAAACAAAACATACTTAAGGTATAGTTAGACAATGAAGCAGCTACTGTTCGTACTCATACTAGGTTTAGCCGCATATTTATTATATGCAAGTTTGCCAATTTTTTATGTTCCAAATGAGAAAACAGAGTACTTAACAATCATCGGAAATAAAGGTGCACAAAAAATTGCTCCCGAAAATACTATGGCAAGCTTCAAAACTGCAGAGTCACTGGGAGCTGGTGGAATTATGTTACAAGTTCAGCAAACGAGCGATGAAAAAATCATTGTACTTGACTACCCCCAACTCAACCGTACTACATCTGCATCTGGTTTTGTAAAAAGTCAAACATGGGAAAATCTACAAACTCATTCGGCAGGGATTATGTTTAGTGATGATTACCGCTACGAGCCCATACCAACTCTAGAAGAAGTACTCAGTTCAATACCAACAGATATAAAAATCATAATAGAGCTTAATGAGAATGATGAATACTATCCAAACTTCTATGAAAATATAGCCTCGATAATTGAGACCAGTGGATCAAAAGAGCGAGTAGAGGTAGTATCTTTCAAAAATTCAATTTTGAAGGGTTTTCATGAAGCAGCGCCTACAATCCACACGGGGAAAATTATGTACCTTAAATTTCCATTCACAAACATTATTTACGATACGACACCACATACCGAAGAACTCACCTTCATCGATAGTGTATACATTTATTATAATTTTGCTAGAAAAGATTTGATCGAAGAATATAAAAATAATGATAAAAATGTCTATATCTGGGGGGCAAATGAACTACAACTGCTGTACAAATTTTCTTATTCGGGGATAGACGGAATTGTTACAGACCACCCAGAGGAATATTTGCGTGGCAATGTTTAACAAATATAACTACAAAGTAATACAAAACAAAAAAATCTACTACCAAGAAGATGGGAGTAAAGATAATCCACTTATTGTGATTATCCATGGCAGTTTATCTCACACAAGGCTATACAATCAATTCACTAAATCCTTAAGTAAAGAATTCTATATTATCCGTATACAGTTATTTGGTCATGGAAAATCTGATCCACCAGATCCAACATGGACCCCCAAAGATTATGCAAAAATTTATAATAACTTTATAGATACGTTCCAAAAACCTCTCCGAGTATTAATTGGGCATTCATTTGGTGGAACTATTGCACTCTATTTATCGACATCACGTTCAGACATAAAGTCATTGATACTATTATCACCCAGTATTTCAAAAATTGAGATATCACTAGGTAAACTAGTACTTAATTACCTAGTAAATGCTTTTGTGGGAATTACACGTTATAACATGATGCAAATCTATATATTTGGAACCTACCTATTTTTCACAAATCTTCTTAATCACCTAGGACAAAATTGGAAAACTGTAAAGTCATTAAATTCATTCAGAGATCATAGTTTTACAACCACCTTCACTAATAATAAAATCACACTAATAGGCGCAATTGCCGATACGATAATTCCAACTGATTCAATCACTGTAGTAGCCGAAGAGAAAGAAGTTAACGATATTGTTATTATAGATGGTAATCATGACTGGTTTTTCAAGCAACCGCGTAGACTTGCTAACATTGTATTGGATCGACTGAATAATTAACTGTCATACTCTAGTAAAATTTTTATAAACTACTAAGTATGTCATTTACACTTAACTACACACTTATCTGGTCAGAACACCCAGACGAACTTATGAAGTTTTATCGAGATGTACTTGAATTAGAATTAATAAATAAAACAGATATACCCGCCCAAGATGGTCTTGAGTCAGACTATGGGTATGATCTAAAAATAGACGACCATTGCACTCTTTGGATTGGAAAGCATGATGGCGTAAAGGGAAAAAGCAAGGAACCTATTCGAATTATGCATAATCTCAATACTAATAATGTACAAGAATGGTATGAAAAAGTGAAAAATGCTGGATGTGTAATACTCCAAGATCCAATCCGAACACCATTCTCAACGAAGGAGAATCCTACATATGTCTGCACATTTCTCGATCCAGAAGGTAACTGCTGGCAGTTTATGGGAGACTCCCCCCGTGGGGCGGGGGGAGATGTCAACGTTAGTTGACAGAGGGGGGATATCTCCTCGTGGTACGATCAAGATGTCAACGTTAGTTGACAGAGGGGGGATATCTCCTCGTGGTACGATCAAGATGTCAACCTTAGTTGACAGAGGGGGGATATCTCCCTAATTTAGTAACTCTATGTCATTCCTGCGAAGGCAGGGATCTCAAACCATACCCCAGCACGTCATCCTGAAATAAATTCAGGATGACTATAAAAAGTATCCTAATGACACCTCTTAGTTTTCCGAGTACAATAAACTAATAAAGTTTTTAGCATAATCAACCTGCCCATAATGAACACACATATTCCACACCCAGAACAACTTCATCCAGATGCACTCCAATTACTTAAAGAGCATAATTTCTCAATCATCGAAGGAGGAGATGGATATAACGCAGAAATTGTAATTTCTCCTGTAAGTCATAGTATGACCTGTGACGAAGTGGAGAAGTATCCCAATCTTAAATACATTGTAAGAACTGGGGTAGGAACAGATAATATAGATGGGATAATTTGTGGTGAACGAAGTATAGAAATAATTAACGCCCCTGGATCTAATGCATTTGCTGTAGCCGAGTATGTAGTAACAATGATGTTGACCCTTAGTAGAAATATTCATTTACTTTCCGGAGAATTGTGGAAAGGTGGCTGGAGACAACCAGAGTTTATAGGTAATGATTTAAAAGATAATATAGTTGGACTCATTGGGTTCGGTGCAATTGGCCAACACTTAGCTAAGTTACTTCTTTCCGTTGGAGTTGAAAGAATAGTTTACTATGATAAGCACTTAGATGATGACCCCCAAATAGATGAACGTATTGTTCGTTTAAATTTAAACGAGGTATTAGCAACAGCAAAACTTATTAGTATTCAAATTCCTCTACTACCAGAAACAAAAGGGTTCCTCAGTATGAAGGAATTTGAATTGATGCAAAAAGGTAGCTACTTGGTAAATGTAAGTAGAGGAGGGGTAGTTAACGAAGACGACCTTCTTACTGCACTTAATGAAACCATACTTATGGGAGCTGCAGTAGATGTTTTTGAGAATGAACCTAATCCTCGACGTGATCTTATTGACCATCCAAAAACGATATGTACACCCCATGTGGCTGGCTACTCACAATCTTCACAAAGAGAAATGTCTATGGCTCCTATTAGGGAACTTATCAAAAGGACAGAAAGTCTAGACGTATAAGCCTAATTAACTATGCGGGCCATAGTGCATAGCTAACCACAACACTGGTACAAACCGACAAATATAAATTCCTCATGAAGTTTCTCCGGGTTTCATAAATATTTGCTACAATTTGAATAATCCCTTAAAGAAACTCTATGCCACCACCAGGTGAAAGTAGACCTAATTTTGATAGACTTCGAGAAGAACATTTACAAAACAGAAGAGGTCCTAGATTATCCCTGGCTGGACTACCAATATTTGCGAAAATTCTGAGTGAATTGAGAGTTAACTCTAATGGAAATTATAATTCAGTAACAGGGCAATCATCACCTCATGAACCATCAACTCATTGGTCAGATTGAGTAGAGCTCATATTAGGAATCGCACCCCAATTCCTTGTCTAAAATCCTAGCTATCTGTTAGAATCCATACCACAAACTTATAGTATTATAATTCTATGCAAAATCTATTTGAGGTATTTGCTGCGCAATTAACACCAGATATCATTCGAAAAGCACAACTGAGGCATCCTAGTATCCAAATTGCAAGCACCAATCTCGGGATATATGTAAAATTGCGCACCGAAATTGATTCATCAGATACTTTTAATGGAGAGTTTAATTTAGCGATTTCACCAAATGAAATTAGTAATAATGAAATCAATCTTGGACTCCAACTCACCCATGAAAGTGCTGAGGGGGAAAAAAGTAAGATATTACGCTTAGCGTTACTACAAAGGTTTGCATTTAGCTTAAACCATACCAGTTTAATAAAGCCTCATGGAGCACTCCTTGTAGGATCACACTTGAATGGGATGAGCATAGTTCATATGAGTACAGTAGATGAAAAGTTACAAAAAACCTCCACTATGCTACAAAGAGCTTCAAATCCAGTTGAATCATTTGATGATCTACCAAATCTCTTACAAAACACAGAAACCATAGCAACACTTCCGAAAAATATGCAAAGACATGGTTATAGTGTATGTGAAACAACAGATCTAATTGAAATCATGCCAGCATTTTATGAGAAACTCAAACGATTCCTACTTTTAGCACCACTTGCAAAACTACCAACTTATCTGCCTGAAGAAAAGAGCATTTATTATCCATTCTTACAAGGATTTAAATCGGATTAAACTATAATCACCATACGTAGAAACTTATACTAATCAACTATGGGTTGCTTATTTGGGTGGGTAACTGGTAAAATCTCAGCAATTAATAGAATCATATAAATCAACTACATACCATTATGACCGGACCAGAATTAGATTTTGCAAATCATCAGAGAGTACTTACTCCAAGAATAGAATACCTAGCGAACGGAGGGACATTAGGTGAATCACGAATACATTTACATCCCAATGGCGGATTTAATGTTTTGAAAGAAGAAGTTGTAAGAATATCAGAGAGTACTAATAAAAAAAGACAGTTATTTTATGCACTTCTTCTTAGCACAAGTGGAGGAAGTCCATATATTACCAGAACTGGAAGAATAGCATTTCTGAGTTTCACAGATCTTTCTCCAGAATCTAAACCAGAGATAGAATTAAAAAATCCAAGAGGTATTGTTCTTATTGAGAATACTGGATCAGTGCTTGAGAATCCATCAGGAAAGAAAAACCATTATCTCACTATTCTAGGAAGGACAATGGGAAATCATATATTTGAGCTAGATGCGCATAGATTCGTAAATAGTGCGGAAGATATAAGTCAAAATCAATTACCATTCATTACACCCGGTGGCCTAGTAAATTCACCTGAATTAGGGTTTTTAATAAATACAATTGATAATGATCCGAACATAAATGACCCTAAAAGGATACTTCAAGAATGCTCCTTTAAAGAAGACAACTGGAGAGCTATCGTTACTCCACAAGAACGACTCAAATTACGAAAAAAATCAATGGCATTTGCAACAATGGTACATAGTATAGTTCAAGCATTTTAATCAACTCCATATGATGGACCTACATATTTTAGTAGTAATAAATAAATGTCTATGGAATACATGACTTTTGCATTAAGATTCATTGCAAGTGAAGATATATATGGAAAAACTTTATTTCTAGGTAACCATGGGATTTTCACCTATATGGAATATACCGCATTCGCCGCAACACCGGAAGGACAGAATATGGTTAAACTAAGTCCAATAGTAAAACCTGTTACACAAAAAGAATTAGAAGAAATGTATCCAAGAGAACCCTAATTTTTACATAAAACACCTCTATGAAAAGCGAACAACTAACTACTTTAGAACCTCAAATAGTACAAATCCAGACGAGGTTTTTTACTAACAGAACAACTTTTGGTCCATACCATCTTAATAATGCAGAAATAAAAGCAACACTTGAGGGAGACTTTGACGAACAGTGGTTGACCATCGGATTTGGGGATGAGGCAAAAGAAGGATCTTTCATGGTGCGCCAACTTAAGGATGGTCTTTTATATTGTGCTGCAGCAGTACTCAAATTAGATTCAAATACTTCGAAAGGAAATGAATTTGCAGCATTTTGGAGGCCGAATGACACAATGAATCGTGATACCATCATCTTACAAAGGCCAGCAGGAAATCAGCCAGGCTTTATAAATCTTAAGCCAGGTGCGTTACCTGATCAAATTAATCGAAATGGCCTAGATCCACTTATTAGAATTCGAAGAGGGAATACCCTTGATAACCAGGGAGAAAAGGCACACATTATAAGCATACTGAAGCACAAAACAATAGCACCTGATAATCAAGAATATGAAATAATGGAAGATCAAAGTAGGATACCGCACATTCTTAACCTTCTTTTTAAAAGAACCTCCGACTTAATCACAGAAAGTAGAATTTTGAAAGTATAGCAAAAATTTAAAATTGCAAAGCTGACATCAACCCTCTATCATAAAACCACTATGATAGAACAAATTAAATTAGCTCTAAAATATCTCCGTAAGCGACCATTTTTATTTACAGTAATTGGTTCATTTCTCGGGGCTGGAATCTTTCCAACAGTCTACGTTGTAATCGTTCGAGTCTTTAACATTCCCCTCATAGCAGTTCAAAATATTGTATTTATGGGCGTAGCATTCCATGTCGGCATCACATGTGGAATTGTAGCTACTCAAGCAATACTTAAACATAAAGTCATTATTCTGCCACCACTTTTTGCCTCAACCATTGCAGGCTACCTTGCACTACAGGTAGCTGACTTTCTACCACTTCCCTTTAATTTACTGTTATTTCTACTTATGGGATATGCAGGAGGGCTAGCAGGTTTGTATGGGTGGAGGTATGTTAAGCAGAAGACATGTACTCATTTGTCATTCCTGCGAAAGCAGGAATCTCAATAATTTGGTACAAATAAGGATTGCATCTCAACACTTTTGCCTTCTGATTGTAATCCTGGTATATTCGCACAGAATTATTATTTCTGGATCCCCATTTCCACCTGTCCGCAAGCCAGGTGAGCGGGGAAGACATCGAATGAACATACAAAAAATTTACGACACATATAGAATCCCAAATCACTTACAACAACACATGAAAGATGTGGCTGCAGTTTCGCATGCTATTGTAGAGCTTTGGGAGGGCCCGCAGATTGATAAAGAAGAAATTGTATCAGCCTGTCTCCTCCACGACATGGGAAATGTTGTTAAATTTAGATTTGACCATATGGAACATTTCCCCGAACAAAAGAAAATAGCAGACGAACTTCAGGAATTAAAGGATCAATTTATAAAAAGCTATGGGGATGATGATCATGAAGTAACCCTTAAAATATGCTCCGAACTTAAAGTTTCAGCCAGAATATACTGGCTCATAGAAAACAAGGAATTCAAATCACTTCCTCAAACAATTACATCAAATGATTATTCACTTAAAATTGTTGGATATGCAGATAATAGGGTGGGACCAAACGGAATTATTTCACTTGATGATCGGATCCATGACATAAAAAAGAGATATTCAGATAATTCTCAGTCTTTGGTAAGTACCCCAGATAGAGATTACTATTTTAACCTGTGTTATGAATTAGAACGACAAATTAATCCATTCACTTCAAATTCGCTTAACGAAATAACCAAAGAAGCTCGGACTGTCTATGGAACAAAATTAGAATTTTGGGAGGTATCAACGGAGTAGTTCTAAAGCATCTTTCATCTGTATAGAAACTTTTTCGCTTGATTTTCGCAACAATCTCAATTCCTCATGGGAAAGTTTTATCTCTACTATACGATTAATCCCATCTCGCCCTAATTCGCACGGAACCGAAAGACACACGTCGGACAATCCAAATTCACCTTCAAGATAGGTACAGACTGAGTAGACCTTGTTTTCATCTTTTACTATTGATTGAATCATACGAGCAAGGGCAGCACCGGGACCAAAATATGCTGAAGTACCCAATGCTCTAGTCAAATCGGCCCCTGTTGATCGAGTTTTAGCAGTAGTCAAACTACGAACATCTTCTTTCATAGTTTTAGGTGGGTATAGAATAGGTACCATAGTGTCACCATGCTCTCCAATCACCGTCCCCTCAACTTCAGTCACTAAACAATTAAGCTGATTAGCCACTTCACGCCGAAACCTTGTACCATCCAAAAGTCCAGCTAATCCAAATACTTTAAATGCACCTAATTTAGAAAATTTCTGGGCTATGAATGTCATACTATTAACAGGATTAGAAGCGACAATTATGATTGGATCTGAATGTTTCATAACGGATTTGACGACCGTCTTCACAATTTTCGCATTTGTCTTTAATAGATCATCTCTCGACATACCATCCTTACGAGGAATCCCTGATGTAATGACTACTACGTCAGAATCTTTAGTACATTCATATTTATCAGTAACTCCAGTAACCACGGTTTTAGACCCGAGAAGCACACCTAATTCTGAAATATCCTGAGCCTTTGCTTCTGCAAAACCTGGCTTCACATCAAGTAAAACAATCTCATCTATACTATTCATTTGTGTAACGATAGCCGCACATGACGAACCTACATTACCAGCACCGATTATTGATAGCTTCATTGAATTATTTGTAGTTTTTATGAGATATTTTATTCATAATCATTCGTTCCTCGTCAGATTCAATTACAAATACTGCCACAGCTCCATCCGCAATATTCTCACCTATCGTAGTTAAATGTTTATTCTTTTCAGCATTAATAGTAATACCAAAATTATCAAGATTATCAGTTATTAATTTTCTTATTACATGACTTCCATACCCAACACCGCCAGAGAACACTAACGCATCAAGCCCATTTAAGGAAGCAATATACGAACCTATGTATTTTTGTATTTTGTATACATATAAGGAAATAGCACGATTAGCCTCATCTTTCCCAGCTTCATAATCTTCCAATATTACCCTCATATCTCTGGTATAGCCAGAAACACCTAGTAAACCACTTTGATTATTTAATATATTATAAATTTCATTTTCCGAATACCCTAATTTAGTTTCCAAATAGTGCTGAACTCCATTATCAACATCACCAGATCTTGTAGCCATCATAATTCCTTCCAGTGGCGTAAACCCCATAGATGTATCAATACTTTTGCCCCCAACACTTGCAGTAATACTCCCCCCACCACCTAAATGACAGGTAATAAGTCGTGCATGTTCGTTAGTTTCAATTTTTGATAGAGCGATTTGTGTAAGGTATTCATGAGATATACCATGGAACCCATATTTTCTAATTTTATGTTTCTCATATAATTCATAAGGAACACCATAAAGATAGGCCTTCTCTGGTAACGTCGCATAAAATTCAGTATCAAAAACCGCAATGTGTTCTATATCTGGGAGTAATTCTCGTGCCTCTTGTATTCGTTGTATCGCAGGAGGATTATGGAGTGGAGCAAGAGAATTTAGAGCCCCTAGGTTATCAAGTACTTCATCTGTAATGAGAGTAGGGTACTTAAAAAGTTCTCCACCATGTACTACCCTATATCCTACTACATCCGGCGAAGTGCCTTTTAATATCGCACCAATGCATGTATTATAATCATCTTGAGAAATCTCTTTTACATCTCCTTTTAGTAAGTCAGAAAACTTATATACATTTTTTCCAACATTCTCATAAAATCCAGCTTTGATTTCCTCTTCCCCTTGAAAAAGTTTATACTTTACCGAGGTAGATCCCGTATTTATAACAAGAATTTTTTTCATGAATTACTTGTAAACAATTTGTCATCCCTGCGAAGACAAGGATCTCATAAATTACATTCTAATTATTATACAAGAAGATCCCTGCCTTCGCAGGGATGACATCAGAAAATGCACTGGCATACCATATCCGAAAACGATTTATATAAGAAATTAAGTACCTCTCGAAAGGGGCTTAATTCTAAATCAGTAGAAGAGTTACAGCAGAAATTTGGTCCTAATAAACTGCCTGAATCACAAGGTGTTCATCCGCTTGTAATCCTAAAAAACCAACTTGTAAATCCACTCGTAATTATCCTATTTTTTGGTGCTCTATTCGCATTCATGAGTGGTGAATACCTTGACTCTGGAGTCATATTCTTCATTATTGTATTAAATACGACACTAGGCTTCTGGCAGGAACTAAAAGCTGAACGCGCAATTGAAAGTTTAAAAACTATTACCACCCCACATGCAACTGTCATACGAGATGGAAAAGAACAAGTTATAAATTCTCATGAGCTTATACCAGGAGATTTCATACTACTTTCAGAAGGAGATAAAGTTCCAGCTGATGCACGACTTGTACAAGCAGCACAACTAAAAATAGATGAAGCACTTCTAACAGGCGAATCTGTTCCAGAGAATAAGTCTGTAGAAATAATTGATGAAAGTACGCCGTTAGCAGATAGAACTAATATGGTTTATTCAGGTACACATGTAGCTCAGGGAAGAGGAGAGGCTATTGTTACTTCAATTGGATTAGAGACCGAGATAGGAAAAATTGCTCAATCAGTTCATGAAGAAAAAAAAGAACTAACGCCATTACAAAAACGAATGGAGGAACTTGCAAAACTCATTGGTATCTTCGTGGTTGCAATATCCGTAATAATTGTGTTACTTGGAATTTTTCAAGGGCGTGAGTTCGTACATACTGTTGAAATTGGAATTAGTCTTGCCGTAAGCGCTGTTCCTGAAGGGTTGGCTGTAATCATTACAATCGCTCTCGCACTTGGAGTTAGAAAAATGCTTCACCAAAAAGCACTTGTTAGAAGATTACCGGTTGTAGAAGTATTAGGAAGTGCAAATATAATGTGCACAGACAAAACAGGTACACTCACCACCAATCAAATGACGGTTACGGAAATACTAACGTATGGGAATCATTATGCAGTAACAGGGACTGGTTTTGATATAAGTGGTGATTTTTCATCGGTAAAAGCGAACGAATTATCATGGGAAGACACCGAGCACGATCCAATAAAACCAAATACTAAAGAACTAACCGATGTACTCACAAAACTCGTGCTCTGTAGCGATGCAACAGCTCAAACCGGAGATCCAACAGAACGAGCTCTCATAACAGCTGCAATGAAGTATGATCTAAATCCAACCTTACTCAAAGAAAAATATCCCAGAGAAGGAGAAGTACCTTTCACCTCGGATAAGAAATACATGATCAGTAGTAACAAAGATCTTGGATCCACACTCAAAGGAGCTACTGAAAATATCTTAAACCTATGTACCCATATACAAATCAAACCAAATGAAACAATCGAATTAACCTCTGAATTAAAGAAGAAAATACTTACTCAGAATGAATTAATGGCGAAGAAAGGACTTCGGGTTTTATCGCTTGCACATACTAATAGCTATGACCTTGAATCAATTGAGAACTCGAATCAGTCAGTTACCTTTATTGGGCTTGTTGGTATGATCGATCCTGCACGACCAGAAGTTCCTGATGCTATTACCCAATGTAAAAATGCAGGTATTCGAGTAATCATGATAACTGGTGACCACGCTTTAACTGCAGAGTCAATTGCTAAGGAAGTTGGAATAGAATCAGATGGAGTGCTCACTGGTCCAGAATTAGATGCACTATCACCGAAAGAACTAGCTCAAAAAGTACGTGACATATCTATATATGCACGAGTAACTTCCCAACACAAACTTCAAATTCTCAAAGCATTACAGAAACAGGGGAATATAGTTGGTATGGGTGGCGATGGAGTAAATGATGCACCAGCAGTAAAACGTGCAGATATCGGTTTTAGTGTAGACAATGGAACTGATCTAACAAAAGAAGTTGCTGATATGATTCTACTCGATAGCAATTTTGCTACTATTCCAAAGGCTGTACGAGAAGGTCGGATAATCTATCAAAACATTAGAAATTTTTTAAAACTAATGATCTCATCAAATTTTGATGAAGTCCTACTTATCATTACCTCACTTGCGTTGAATATACCTTTAGTATTTGCACCTATTCATATTTTATGGATAAATTTACTTAGTGATGGGTTACCTTCAACTGCTTTGGCACTCGATTCATCAGAAGAAGATGTCATGTCTCGAAAACCACGCAATCAAAACCAAAGTATATTCTCAGGACTATTTCCATTTATCATAGTGGCAGCTTTGATTGCGTATGTAATTGCATTTGGAGTATTTTCTTGGAGGTTTCCATGGTGGGAAGTATCTAATGACCCAGAACTCCTTATACGTGCACAAACAATGGTATTCACTACTGCTGTACTATTTGAGTTGTTCCTGGTTTTTATCTGCCGAACTAAAAAAAGTGTATTCTCAAAATTCAGTATCTCAAACCCACAGTTGCTTTTTGCGGTATCACTTTCATTCGTACTTCTTCTAGTTGCTCTTTATATTCCCGCGTTAAACCCAATTTTTAAAACGGTTCCACTTACCGTGCAGGAGTTAAGTATAATTATAAGCTCTGTGTTGGTAGGTTCGGGAATTCTAGAATTCGCAAAAGTACTTTGGTATAAAGATCGAGAGTTTTAGGCACAAGGAACATTCTAAATTAACTATTCTTAGTCAGGTAAATTGCACCTGATTCGTCAGCTGACTCTTTATGTTCTTCAAATACGTTACTATAAAATCCATACAAGGACCGCATGTCTGCTAACATAGTATCAACGTTCTTATTACCTTCTAAAATTTCATGACTCGAACCAGGACCATCCGAGAATAAGATCTTTCCAGATCTCAAGTCTCCTGATTTTTTCCATGGAATCCCGGTACATGTTGCAGCTTCTGCACTGATTACTTTATCATTCTCTTGCACTATTCTTAGTGCTTCAAAACCAACCTTAGAAGCATATTGTATTCCATCCTCACTCATCCCATATGCAAGTGGTATAAGTCTTATAACGGAATGGCTGATCCTGGGTGTTTGTAGGATAACCTCATTTACAGGAAAAACTGACTCTGTATGAAGCCACTTAACACTATTTTCAACAACTAATGATCCATCATCAAGCTTAGTAATTTTAACCATGCTATTAGGACCAGCATTCTCTGTATCAAATTGTTTTATAAAACCATCAAGGAATTTTGTTACATTTGGATAAGAAACAATACTTGGATTTACACCATCAACAAGAATAGATTCGGGGATAACTACAGAAGACATTCCTTCTTGTGGGGTGATTTTTTGTCTATCTATACGCGCAATTACTTCTCCAAGGCGCAAAGTTCCTATCTCGGAACCAAAAGTAGTTCCCTTGATAGCT
>JAGQLH010000026.1 GCA_020429465.1 Candidatus Dojkabacteria bacterium
GGCACGAACCCGAAAAAAAAATCAGGTCAGACTAAAGACCCTGAAAAACAATCTAAGCAGGACATGATTGCTTCTGAATTATCTAAAGCAACTTCAAATGTCCGTATTTTTACTATTCCAGTGAATCCTTTTATTATAATTATCCTCTCATTACTTGTAGGTATTGGGATATATAGTTATTTTAGAAATGAGGCAAATGATAAAACACGTGAAATAACTACTGGTGAATTCATTACTAATTTTAAAGGTAATGAGTATGCACGTGTAGAAATAAAAGATTCGGGAACAGCAACTGGATTCACTAAGTCACTTAATATTGTTGAAACAGATGCAGATACTAATGATTTTAGTGAGTTGCTCGCAATTGAAGGTGTACCCGTGTTAGATATGCGTGAGTCTGAAGCGATTTCTATAGACGAAGTTGCTCAGTTGCTCGTACAGCCAACTTTAGGTGACTTAATACAAGCATTCACTAGTCCAGGAGAAGGGATCATCGAAGATGTGATTGTAGGGGAAAACTTTACTCTAGTAAATGTGATAGGTGACGGTAATAATGACAAGCTAAGTGTTGAAGGAGGAAAGAAAGAGTTTGAATCAGCACTAGCTCGAGAAAGTATTGCGCAGAAGGATATTATCCCAGATGTTATTCCAGTTATTTCAGCTGGAGGGGATGAATCATTAGAGTCATTTATCCAACAAGCTCAAGAGGGGGCTTATAAAAATATTTGGATCCTTAATGGTACGGTAATTGGTCAATTGCAGGATGATAGAGTTGAAGAACATGTTATTGATTATGGTGCACTTAGAACTGATTTCCCTCAATTCCTGCAGAATGAGGATATTGACTTCGATACCCCTACAGTAGAAATTACTCAAGTGGAGGAACACACTATTAGTTTTGATTTGATACTCCAGATCTTCACAATGCTTTTCATCGGGTTCTTAGTCTTTAGTATTCTAAGAGGTCTAAATGGTGGGAGCAAAGGACTTATGCAATTTGGTCAGAGTAAAGCCAAGATGTTCTTTGGTAAAAAACCAGAAGTAACGTTTAAAGATGTAGCAGGAGTAGACTCTGCAAAAGAAGAACTTAATGAGGTAGTATTGTTCCTTAAAGATCCAAAGCGATTTTTGAAATTAGGTGCACGTATACCAAAAGGACTCTTACTGGTAGGGCCACCGGGTACAGGTAAAACATTACTTGCTCGTGCAATTGCGGGTGAAGCTGGAGTACCGTTCTTCCATACCAGTGGATCAGAGTTTGAAGAGATGCTTGTAGGAGCCGGTGCAAGTAGGGTACGAGACTTATTTGCAAAAGCTAAAAAAGCATCACCAGCTCTTATCTTTATTGATGAAATTGATGCGGTAGCTCGAAAGCGAGGGACTACAGTACAATCAAGTTCTACTGAACAGACATTGAATCAGATTCTTGTAGAAATGGATGGATTTGAAAAGAATGCGAATGTGATTGTAATCGCAGCAACAAATCGACCAGATGTACTTGATCCTGCAATTCTTAGACCAGGACGGTTTGATAGAAGAATTGTAGTTGAATTACCAGATATTAAAGGTAGAGAGGAAATACTAAAAATTCATGCAGAAAATAAGCCGTTTTCAAAAAGTGTTGATCTTAAAACCGTTGCACGGCGAACAGTAGGATATTCAGGGGCTGATTTAGAAAATATGCTTAATGAGTCTGCAATTATAGTAGCGAAAGAAGGAAGGAAAGAGATTATGCCACATGATATTGAAGAAGCTGCGAATAGAGCATCTATGGGACGAGAACGAAAAATAGAGCGCACTAAGGATGAGCTTAAAAAAACTGCCTACCATGAAGCAGGACATGCAATTATTGCAAAGCTTACTCCGGAATCGGATCCAGTTCATAGGATTACCATTGTGTCACGAGGAATGGCATTAGGAGTAACTATGCAATTGCCTGAGAGAGATAAATATTCACAATCCTACACTGAAATGGAATCGCGACTAAGAGTACTTATGGGAGGAAGAGCTGCTGAAGAAATTATGTACGGAGCAGAAAAAATTACCAGTGGAGCGTCTAATGACATTGAAAAAGCTACAAGTATGGCACGTAGAATGATTAAGCGATTTGGATATAGTAAGAAATTAGGATTAGTTGCATATGGTCAATCGAATGAATTGCAGTACTTGGGATATGGGTACGGGGAACAATCAGACTACTCACCTGATACTGCGCGAATAATTGATGAAGAGGTAAAGCGTGTAATCGATGAAGCGTACGATGATGCAGTTAAGATACTTAAGAAACATAAAGATCTTCTAGAAAAAATTTCGGAAGACTTGATGGAAAAAGAGGTTATTGAAGGTGAAGATTTTGACAAATACTTTGAAGGTATAGAGTAGATTTTGAAATAAAATGATATGTAGAATTAAGGGGATAGACTTTTGTCTGTCCCCTTTTTGTTGTTCTATTGACACATGCTAGAGCATTTGCTAGCTTATAGCATACATATTATATAGCTTGCATGGGAAAGTCATCATTTTATAAACTGGTAGTAGGTCTATTCGTACTTGTGGTACTTGGATTGACTGCCTTATTCGTTTGGAATCCTTTTAATAAGGTAGATGTAGAGAATCTTGCACTTACAAATGTGCGTGATGTTTCTGCGTCTGTGGTATGGACAACAACGGGAAGTACAAAAGCTTCGGTAGTTGTAGTAAATACTCTAACAGGAGAAGAAATGGAATTCTATGATGATAGAGATGTAGAGACGGTAGCACTGGGTGAAGTTGAACTTATGAATCAAACTTCTCGCTACACTCACCATGTAACATTACGAAACCTTTCCCCTGAGTCAACGTATACATACGAATTAAGACATGGAACCAAAGCTCCAGATGTAGGAGAAGAATTATCATTCTCAACATATGAAATTGATGAATCAATTGAAACACCTGAACCAATTTATGGACAATTATTACTTAGTGATGAATCACCAGCTCAAGATGGGATAGTATTTTTCCAGGTAAGTGACGATTCTGGGTACTCAGAATATATTACAACATATATAAGTAATGGTACGTATACGCTTGATATTGCGGGGCTTAATAATTGGCAATCAAATGCACCATACTTTATAGATTCAAGTTCTGTTCAAACATTAGAATTTTTTGTAGAGGAAGCGGGTGTAGTAGAAGAACCATTGATTTCAATTGGTCCAGATGAAGATCAACCTGTAGATACAGTTATTGTAGTTCCAGAGGTAGTAATATCGCAAACATTAGTGAGTGAGGTACATGCGCAACTTGGTTGTTTACCTGATTGTGGTACTGAATTTACCTGTGCTGATGGAGGTGCACTGTGCGCTTCTTGTCCGGCTTCACAGTGTGCTTCTTCTAATAAAGTTACGACACCAGCCCCAACAAAAACTGTTTCTGCAACACCTACACCTAAACCCTCTGATACTAATAAATTACCAACAACAGATACAAAGAAAAATACTGCAACACCTACAGCAACGCCAACACCTTCACCTACTAAAGCTGAAGATACAAATAAAGATACTACTGAGTCCAAGACTACAAAGAAAAATACTGCTGCTACAGAACCATCTACTCTTGGAGAAACAGCAAATGCAAAGAAGGACAAAAAATCAACAGTTCTTCAAGAGAGTGAAGTAGCCAATAAGGATACTTCTAATACAGTTGGAAAATTAAATAGTGGAGGGGGAGGTGGCATTGAGAACTGTGATGAAGAACAATATTATCTAGAATACAATATTGTTCAACAAGATGGAGGATATATTTGTCAATGGAGTTGTTTAAATCAGACTAGTGGACAAGAACCATATAGCTTGAATAATCCAATAGGGATGAATGAGTGTGAAGATAATAATGTATACCCTGAAATTGTAGCAAAAGAAGGTGATAAAGAAAATTTAGTTTGTTCCACCCTAGGGGCTGATTTTCTAGCATGTTCATGTGTGTCTAAGTCCTACTGTGTAAATGACCAGCATTTTACGAGCATGGGTTATTCAAATGGCTGTTCAGATTTCTGTGCTGCAGATGGTCGAAATGTTGATCCAAATGCAGTTGATACGAGTGATTGGGCGACATCTCTAGTTGCAGAGTATAATGATCAAGACTCATTATGGAGCTGTACGGGTAATGGTGCAGTTTTTAGACCCGGCGATGTCGGTGAGTATGGTCTGTATTCTTGTTCACAAGGACGAAAGGTATGTATTTTAAAAAGTGAAGTAGGAGTTTCAACAAATGTAACAGCAGAATGTGCGAAAAATGATTTGCCTACACAGCCTGGAGCAGAGATTCCAGTGGATCCTATCCAATCTCCTTACTTAGATGAGGGGGTATATATATGTACAATTTCAGAACAGACAGTATCCTGTGGAGGTGGAAAGCAGGTGTGTGTACACTCGGCAGCATACGGTGTTACCGTAACGCAGTCAGCTGCATGTGCAAGCTCTGCAGTACTATGTACAGATCCAGATGGTTGTGAAACAATAGCAGACTTTGAAGGGGATGTAGTAAAGGCATACGATGGCCAAGAAGGTTGTGGTGTTACTGATAGTCAGTATTATCAGGATTATTCTTGTGGAGAGGGGAATAGAGTATGTGTACGAAAGGATGCAATAGGGGTAACAATGACCCAAAACCAAGCATGTCAGGAAGCTGGCTTTAGTTCCGGGACACCTGATATACCAAATGTAATAGTTTACGATCAAGATGCAGGTTGTGGACCTGATGCAAGTTATTACAATGATTATGGCTGTCCAAATGGGGAACGGGTGTGTGTAAGAAAAGATGCGATAGGGGTTTCTATTACCCAATCACAAGCATGCATAGATGAAGGCTTGGTCTCAGATCCATTCACAGGTCCAGTTACGTTGAAATATGATGAGGATGCGGGTTGTGGTGTAAATTCAGATCAATACAATGATTATGGCTGTCCAAATGGAGAACGGGTGTGTGTAAGAAAAGATGCGATAGGGGTTTCTATTTCACAATCTCAGGCATGTATCCAGGAGGGATTGGTAAATGAAGCATTTACAGGTACTACATATGTGGAAACTCCTGCAGATGCAACTAGCTGTAGTGGCACACTTGGGGATTATGATGCCCAGTATTACACTTTCCTTAATTGTGCAGCAGGTCATCCAAATGTTTGTATGTTAACAACAGAGTTCAATAAATCAGGGGGGCAATCCCAAGTCTGTACATCTTTGGGCTATGGTCAGCCACTTGAATCTGGGTCAATTCCAGGTGGTAGTAATTTCTTTACCAAGTTATTCACTTCTGCATCTGCTCAGACAGGAAGTATCCAGAATTATGAACCAGGGCTGTATCAGATATCAGGAGATACTATTGGTACAAAGTCATTGGTAATTACAGAAGCTGGTCCAATCCGTTTTTTCTCTGACCTTAACGGAAATGGAGTAAAAGAAGAGGATGAGCCATATATCGAAAATGCGGCAAATATTGAGTTCTCAATTAATAAAGTAGCGGAAGTTGAGCAATACAGAGTAAATGAAGGATGGAACTTATTCCACTTCCCAATGGTAATGCAAGGGGAAAACACCTCAAATGTAACTACTGCGTCTGATCTTATTCGGTCATTTAATGAGCAAGGAGCTAACATAACGCATGTAACTACGTATAGAGATGGGCAATTCCTGATTTACTCAAATCGTATAGATGAAAACGGAAATAATGTAGTATTTGGTGACGATTACAATATTTTGCCAGGGGAAGGATATTTCATAAGAAATTACGAGCTTACCGCAGCTACATTGAGTGGTAATAAAGTACAGGGAAGTCTAGGGGTAACAGTATCCCAAGGATGGAACCTTCTGGGTGTATACAATGAGAGTCAAGAAAATTACCAAGGAACACAGGTACTTACGCAGTTTGAAAACCAAGGAATACAAGCTGATGTACTAAGTAGCTGGGAAGGTGGAACATATAGAAATCTTGTAACTAATAATGGTATTACCTATGGAAACGACTATACTGTGTTTCCAAAGTTAGGGTACTGGGTGAGGGTAAATACTCCTGGACAAAATACATTTAGACCTGAGTAAAATTACCGCATTTAAATATATGAAGGGAACAGAAATTTTTGTTCCCTTCATGACATGTGGGAGGGGGTTGATTGTCTTTTCAATCTCCTAATGCTATTCTGGTGTTAATCACATTATCACTAATTATTCTATGATTCGGACATCTATTCATAGCGCTAAGCAGATCATCTTATGGTGTATGTTTATTTTGCTATTCATAGCTATTGGCGTTCTTACGATTATCTTTACTGGGGATGATGAGCTCGTTGTACAAAGAATCGCACTTACAAACATTTCTGGTCAATCAACCACAGTAGTATGGACAACTGACATGCCGACTATTGGTTCAGTAGTTGTAGATGGGGTTGAATATTTTGATGATAGGGATTTGGTAGAGATTGCACTTAATGAGTTCGAATACGATATAGAAGAAGCAAAACCGCGCCAAACACATCATGTAACTATTCGTGAGCTTGAACCAGAAACAACATATTCCTTTCAAGTTCATAACGATTCTGAAGTATTTGAGGATCAACCATTTGCAGAATTTACTACAGCAAAGATTCCCGATCAAATACGAACACCAGATCCAGTATATGGAATGGTTTCAAGTGAGGTAGAGGAGACTGGCATTTCTGATGGAATAATAATTTTTAATAAACGAAGTGAAGCTGAAGGGTCGTCACACTTTGTTTCAGTTCCTGTTAAAAATGGGAGTTATTCGCTTGATGCTCAGAATTTACTTAGTGCAGACCTAAGTGAATATTACTCAGTGAGAGACAATGAATACGAGGTAATTCGTTTCCTCGCAACAGCAAATGGAGAAATTCTTGATGAATCAATTCAAGTTCCCCCGGATAGTGATCAACCAGTGGATACAGTAGTATTATCAATACCTGATGAGCAAATAGCTCAAGTATTAATTGCAGAGGTAGAAGCTCAGGATGTATGTAGCGAGGTATGTGATTCAAATGGTGAAAACTGTAATTTTTTAACAATAGGAGAATCGCTTTGGTGCTCGGCATGCGCTGCAAACTGCGGAGGGTTATTAAGTGCATGTGAAGAACAAGGATATGGTGAGGAGTATTGTATAAGTAGTAGTACAAATAGTGGAACTTCTGATATAGAAAGTGACCCGACAAATCCGTATGGGAAAGATTGTAATGAAGATGAGTTTGGAAAAGATATAGATAATCTTCCTGGTGGATCGGCATGTTGTATCGGTGGGAACTATGAGTGTGCTTCTGGAATTTGTGAGGGTACAGGTATTACAGGGACGATAGGACGTTGTACAGCACCAGCTGATACAACCTCAAATTCTTCTGGAAGTAATTTTGATACGACCACTACTGCGACTGCAGTTCCGGGTTCTGGAGGAGTGCTAAAAAATCCAGATGGGGAAAGTTGCAATCCAAATGAAGCACCATGGACTACACCAAATAAAAATCCAGGGGAGAGTTGTTGTGGAGGGGGATTTATTGAATGTGGTTTTGAGCAATGTAGTACTTTGGACAATAAACAAGGGATTTGCTTGGGTAAAGAGGCGGTAGAAACACAAGAAGGTGTAGAACATATATCGTTTATTGAGTCTCAAGTTGAGCAAGAAGAGGAGTCTGAAGATGCCTCAGATGGAGAAGAAGATGAAGGTGAATCAGAAGAAGGAGGAGCATCTGTTGGGGTTGATGATAGTCAGGAAGAATTTGATTGTTCGCCAGTTAGAATTAATGTAACTATATCAGGTACAGGTATAGCATACGAAGTAAAGGGGCTTAACCAAGGAGAATCCATAGCGATGGATAAGGTGGAAGAAGGTACTACATATACCTGTAATTTTAAATGCTTCCTAAAAGCAGATGGTGGTTTTTCTACTTATATTTCTAATAACTCTGGTTCCCAGTCCGATTCGACTAGTTGTACTGCTATAGAAGATAGTACCTCCAGTATAATAAGTGGAAATACTGTATTTGCTCAAGGTACTCTACTAGATAGTACACTCTACGATCCTGGTGTCTACGAACTAGTAGGTGATGCGATTACAACGAAGAATGTTACCGTCACCGAGGCGGGACCATTTAGATTCTTTAGCGATACAAATTTAGATGGGATTAAACAACCTGGGGAAGAGTATATTGAAGATCTCAGTAGTATCGAATTTAGTGTGAACAAAACTGCCGATGTACAAAGTTATCGATTTGTCTCTGGTTGGAATGTCATTTCCGTACCAATGATTATGAATACAGAAGGAACATCAAGTATTTCTACGGCTTCTGATTTAATCGAGGAGTTAAATAACCAAGGAAGACGTGCAACTCATGTTACAACTTATCGAAATGGAAAATTTGTACTTCTTTCACAGAGGACAGATGAACAAGGTAACCCTATTACCTTTGGAGAGGACTTTGCAATAGTACCTGGCGAAGGGTATTTTATTCGGAATTATGATGCCGGAAATGTTGCATTTATAGGTAATAAAGTGAGTGGAGGGTTAGAAGTAGGTATTGAGCAAGGGTGGAATTTACTAGGTATTTATCATGAGAATAAAAATAGTTTTCGTGGCTTTGATATTCTTCGAAATATGAATGAACAAGGAATTGATGTAGATGTGCTAAGCAAATGGGATAGTGGCGTGTACAAAAATCTAGTGCTTGCTAATTCAATAGAGTACGGATCTCCTTACGATGTATTCCCAAATTCCGGATACTGGATTAGGAGCAATTCTCCTGGTGTGCAAGAGTTTACACCTGAATAAATTTTATTACTGTCTTTGGGATGTCGTCCCTGAGGAGGCAGTGATCTTCTTTGAGTAAGAATCTAGGTGAGATATAATTGTTAAGATTCCTGCTTTCGCAGGAATGACATAAATATATGATGAAATGACTAAAAAACAAGTAACATTAGTCCTGATAGATGGACATGCAATTATACATAGGGCGTATCATGCTTTTCCTCCAACATTACGGACATCCTCTGGAGAACAGGTAAATGCTGTTTATGGATTTACTGCACTTCTTCTCGAGGTTTTGAATACATTTAACCCAGAATATGTGCTGTGTGCATTTGACTCTAGAGGCAAAACACAGCGTCATGATATGTTTGTTGATTATAAAGCGAATAGATCTGCGCCAGATGATGAGCTTGTTGTACAGTTCCCACGAATTGAAGAAGTGGTTAATGCATTTAATATTCCTGTGTTTAAACAAGAGGGGTTTGAAGCAGATGATATTTTAGGAACAATTGTTTCCCAGGATATACC
Organism: Candidatus Dojkabacteria bacterium; assembly: GCA_020429465.1. Taxonomy (GTDB): domain Bacteria; phylum Patescibacteriota; class Dojkabacteria; order B142; family WJKM01; genus JAGQLH01. The sequence continues at coordinate 9,310 of JAGQLH010000026.1, forward strand.
AGCGCCTCGTGGATACGATTCATTGAGAAAGATAATCGTAACTGGTGATCAAGATATCTTACAGTTAATAGAGGACGATACGTATGTATATCTGGCAGGTAACAGATTCTCAAAGTCGAAACTATATGATGCTGAAGCAGTAAGAAAGAAATATACGTTCGGACCAGAATATGTTGTTGATTATAAAGCTTTACGAGGAGATCCGTCGGACAATATTCCTGGGGTAAAAGGAATAGGTGATAAAGGTGCTAAAAAGTTGATAGGTGAGTTTGGTCATCTAGAAACTATGCTTGCAAAACTAGATGAAGTTACGCCTGATTCAGTTCGTCAGAAACTTCTTGATAATGCAAATACTGCTGAACTTAGTAAGAAACTAGCTACTATCATTAAGGATGTTCCACTTCATTTTGAACTTGAAAAAGCTGAATTGGCAGACTATAACTATGAGAGTGTAAAAAAACTTTTTATGGAATTACAGTTCCGTTCATTGATCGGAAAGATTCCAGAAAGCAAACATATCCCATTAGATGGCTCTGGACAGCAGAGTCTTTTTGGGAAACCACCACAAGAGTCTCATGATGCTACAAAGAAGGAAGAGCCGTCGCAGGAGAATTATAAAATTGTAAAAACTCAAGAAGAAATTGATTCCTTTATTGAGGAATTATCTAAACAGGAATTATTTGCATTTGATACTGAAACAACAGGACTAGATACTATGCGTATGAAGGTATTAGGTCTCTCGGTATCATGGCAGGAGCAGGAAGGATGGTATCTAGACATGAATACCGAAGCATTTACAAAAGATCATGTACAACAACTCAAAAGAATATTTGAGAACCCAAAGGTTAAACTAATAGGACATAATATAAAATTCGATGCCCACGCATTGTCTAATTCTACGATTAGAGATATCCCACTTTCTATTTCACTGAATTCGTACTACTTTGATACGATGATTGCTGCGTATGTTCTACAAGGAGGATCTGGGAGTATCGGGCTCAAAGGATTAGCGTTTAATAAGCTTGGTATGACTATGGCAGACCTAGAGGATGTGTGGGAACGTATTCCTGGATTTAAAAAGAAAAAGAATTATAAACCAGAAGAGGTTGAAAAATTCATGCGAGAGTGCGATCAAAACTTATTGGGGAAGTATGCGTGTGCAGATGCAGATGCTACATATCAGCTTTATAAAAAATATTGTGAGGAGTTTGAAAGTGAATCTAAGCTGGAAAAGCTCTTTTATGAGTTTGAAATGCCTACTGTTAAAGTTCTGTATTCAATGGAACGAGAAGGTATACATTTAGATGTGAAATATCTTCGGGACTACGGAAAGAATCTCGATACAAGGATTGCCTCACTAGCAAATGAAATGTACAGCGCTGTTGGACATGAATTTAATATCAATTCCCCAAAACAAGTTGGGGAGGTCCTATTTGATGAAATTGGTTTGCCTGGTGGTAAGAAAACTAAAACAGGTGCGTGGCAGACAAATGAGAAAATTTTAGAAACAGTAATTGATGCTCATCCTATGATTCCAGCATTACTTGAATTTCGGGAACTATCAAAACTTCGTTCGACTTATGTAGAATCACTTATTGATCAGGTGAATCCGGAAACGAATAAAATTCATACTTCCTACAATCAAACAATTGCAACTACTGGACGTTTAAGTTCGACTAATCCAAATCTTCAAAATATTCCTGTGGCTACCGAAGAGGGGGCCAAAATTAGGAAAGCTTTTCAATCACAAGAGGGTGAATTACTCGTAGCATTTGATATCTCCCAACAGGAATTACGAATACTTGCACATATGTCTGACGAAGAAAATTTAAAAGAAGCGTATAAAGATGATGTTGATGTTCATGCGCTTACTGCAAGTAAATTATTTGATGTTGATGTAAATCAAGTTACAAAAGATCAGCGTTCAAAAGGAAAGGTCCTGAATTTTTCCTTAATGTATGGGATAAGTTCATTTGGATTGGCAAAAAATTTAAAGATAAGTAGGGAAGAAGCACAAATATTGATAGATCATTATTTTGTTGCATACCCTCGGGTTAAGGAATTTTTTGATACACTTTTAGAAGATGCACGACAGTCAGGACGAGTCGAAACAATGTTTGGTAGATATAGAGAGACATCTGGATTGCACGGGGGGAATTACATGGTTCGTAGTGCAACAGAGCGAGAGGTGATTAACTTCCCTATTCAAGGAACTGCTGCAGATATGGTTAAAAAAGCTATGATTGATTGTTTTGAATACATTTCACATGATGAAGATGCACAAGTACTTTCTGCACGGATGCTTTTACAGGTACATGATGAACTCATCTTTGCTGTGAAAAAAGAGGGTATTAAAGATTTTGAAGATCGCTTTTCAAGCTTCACTAAAAAAATAACAGAAATTATGGAAACTGGTATAAAACTGAGTGTGCCGGTAAAGGTTGGTGTGCTTACTGGTGAACATTGGAGTGATTTAAAATAGAACTCTGGTATTGAAAATAAAATTCGTTATAATGAATTAGATACTTCTTAGATTATTGAAATGAAAATTGTAACTCGACTGTTAGCACTTTTTGGACTTGGGGCATTAGTGATGTTTTTACTTGAAGGAGTTGAAATTGAAACAACTACAAAACAAAAGAGAATTCGGATCCCATTGGACGATGAACTAGATGAACCTGAAGATGAGGATGAGGTAGATGTAATAGATTTGCTTGATAGTGAAGAACTGGAAGAGCGAAGAGATACCCTGAAAAAACTTTCTGATAAAATCCACAAAGATGATCCTGTAATGGAACGTCAATCACGCATTATGCAATTGTTTGAGACCCACCAGGAGGTAGATACGAATTTATTGAAATCTGAAATTACAGATGTTGCTGTTCGTACATTACGCAGAGATCTAGATAAACTTGAACAATCAAACCTTGTTAAAAAAGTAGGAAAAACAAAGGGTAGTTACTACGTAAAGGTTTAGTCTATTTCAATTTCCAAATTTATACTCCCATCTTCTCTATGAAGTTTTCTGACTATTGTATATACCTTGATAAAGTTGAACACTTATCTTCTCGAAATGAGATAACTGAAGTTCTTGCGGAAATGTTGGGTAAATTGTCGGCTCAGGAAGTTGCAGCTGCATTATATCTTTTCCAAGGCAAATTAGTTCCACGCTTTGAATCTCTTGAATTTAACTTGTCTACTAAATTAGGACTTAGGGCGCTTGATGGTCTTGAGGTAAAAATTCTCTCGGAATCACTAACTTTTTCAGCAGAAGATACGTATAAGCAGCTTGGAGATGTAGGTCTTGTAACTGAAGAAAGGCTGGGTCAGTTAGGTATGGTTGGTAAGAGTCTTACGATTCTGGAAGTACATGCAAAATTAGTAACCATAGCAGAGATCGAAGGTGCTGGTTCGCAAGGCCAAAAAATTGAACTGTTGCAGTCATTATTGCGGGCTGTCTCTCCAGTAGAGGGGAGATTTATTGGAAGGATTGTTGTTGGTAAATTGCGCTTGGGTGTGAGTGATAAAACAATGCTTGATGCTCTTTCTTGGTATAAGGTTGGGGATAAATCATTACGAAAATTTATTGAAGAAGGGTATGGAAGGAGATCAGATATTGGTTTAATCGCAGAAATGGTACTTACGAATGAAATCGATAGAGTAAAAGAAGAGCTTCATAATCTTCATATAAAGCCTGGAATTCCTGTTGCGAGTAAATTAGTCGAACGGGTTCCTGAAGTATCCGAGGTTTTTGATAGGATGCAATCGTGTATTGTGCAACCTAAACTTGATGGATTGAGAACTCAGATTCACATTTCTGAAGAGGGAATAGAAATTTTCAGTCGGAATATGGAAAGACTGACAGATATGTTCCCTGATCTTTGCGAAGCAGCAATAATGCTGAATCTTAAATCTGCAGTTATAGATTCGGAGACAATAGGTATTGATCCTGAAACTGGTGAATATCTTGAATTTCAAAAGACGATTCAGAGAAAACGTAAACATGGTGTGAAAAATAAATCGCAGGAAATTCCTATTACAGCACAGGCCTTTGATATTTTATTTCTTGATGGTAATGATATAAGTCGTGAGCCACTAGAAGAGCGGGTTTCAATTCTGAGAGAAATTTTGAATTCATCGGAATCAAATACCATATCGTTACTAGACACAGTTACATGCTCAACACTCGATGAATTGGAGTTATATTTTGAAGAGCAAGTCAATGCTGGGTTAGAAGGTGTTATTGTAAAACGACCGGGAACCTTTTATGAACCTGGGACACGAAATTATGATTGGATAAAACTCAAAGCAAGTATGAAACATGGGATGGTTGATACTGTTGATGCCATAGTGTTGGGGTATTATGCAGGTACTGGGGCACGAAGTAAATTTGGAATTGGGGCTTTACTGGTGGGGCTTTTTGATGATGACTCAGGTACTTATCAATCAGTTGCAAAAGTGGGAACTGGTATTTCAGATAATCAATTTTTACAAATAAAAAAGGATCTAGATGAACGAAGTGTGGATGATAAACCTAATAATTATGACATCGCGAAAGAATTAGAGCCAACGGTGTATGTTAAGCCTGAAATAATTGTGGTGGTTGAGGCTGATGAGGTTACGAGAAGTACAATGCATACCGCTTCGAAAGATGAACAAGGGAGAGGTTTGTCTATGCGGTTTCCGAGACTTAAGGTCTGGAATAGAAAAGATAAAGACGTATCTACGGCAACTACTATTTCTGAACTTCTTACTATGAGCACAAAATGATTGTTGTAACTCGTAAATCGAAACGCATTATAATCCTAACACTTGCGGGCTTGGTTTTGCTTATGGTTGGTATTGTAATATGGAATACGTACCATATCCGTCAGGCTTCTGATGAATTTTCTTTGTGTTATGATTCATGTAATACTGGGTCGGTGGAAGTTGGGCAATCATATTTAGACTGTATCAATACGTGTGACGAAGTTGCTGAAGAGCGTTTTGAAAGAATAGTGGTAGACCTCTGATTATAAAAATATTTTATCTGAATGGTTATTATGAATGATGTATTCAAAGCAGTAGCTTGTGATATTGCATTATATGCTGGTGAAATCATGCTTGATAATTTTAGCTTTCAGACACAAACTGATTATAAAGCTGATAACTCACCCATAACTATTGCGGACACAACTATTAATTCCTATGTGATCAACCAGATCCAAGAAAAATTTCCAGAACATTCAATCTATGGGGAAGAGCAGAGTATGTATGTTGAAGGAAGTGAATATCTGTGGGTATGTGATCCTATAGATGGGACGATTCCATTTTCTCGTGGGATTCCTACGAATGTTTTTTCACTTGCACTTGTGAAGGATGAATTACCAATCTTAGCTGTAGTTTATGATCCATATACAAAGCGACTTTATAGTGCAGAAAAGGGGAAGGGTGCGTTTGTTAATAATGAGCCACTCCACGTGTCTAAAAAGACAAAATTGGATCATACAACGATTGTATCTGCGCCTACTTGGCCAAATATGCAGTTCCCAACGTATGATTTACATCCGTATATAGTTAGAAGTGGTGGATACACATTGGATTTTCATTCAACAGTAAATGCCGGAATGATGGTTGCTGCAGGAAAATTCGAAGCGATGGTATTTGGTGGGACAACCGCACATGATGTGGCTACTGTTAAATTAATTGTAGAAGAAGCAGGGGGGAAAGTCACCAATATATTTGGAGAGGAGCAATCGTACACAAAAGTAATTGATGGTGCGATTGCGTCAAATGGCGTATTGCATGATGAAATAATTTCAATTGTGAAGGAACAGTGTCTTAATGTTTAGAGAAATTACAAACAAAAATGAGTGGAATGAATTGATTTCTTCAAATGAAACGACTGATATACTTCAAATGTGGGAGTGGGGGGAAACCAAAGAAATTGAAGGTTGGAAACCCTACAGATTTTCGTATACCGGAGAAGGTGTTACGGTTGGAGCGCAAGTACTCGTAA
>JAGQLH010000027.1 GCA_020429465.1 Candidatus Dojkabacteria bacterium
TATCAAAGAAGCAACTACGACGGTAGTCCCTATTTCTGAAGAAATTGACACTTCGCCGTGTACTGAAATTGAAAAGGATCAGTATGCCTTTCCGGATATTTGTAAACATACCCTATCAGATTATATCGAGAATTTGTATGACCTTGGTGTAGTTAATGGTTTTGATAACGGTATGTTTAAGCCAGAAGAACCAGTCACTCGTGGACAAATGGCAACTTTTATAACACGCGCGTTTAAATTATCGGTAGATACATCTGGAAACTGTTTTAGTGATGTTCCTGATGACTATCCGCATAAATTAGACATTCAAGCATTATGTAATGTTGAGATTGTTCAAGGGTATGGTGATGGAACGTTTCGTCCAGATAATCCACTTAAGCGAGGAGAAGCAACTAAATTCATCGCTTTAACTATGTTCCAAAAGGGGTATGATATAACAACATATGAGGATCATTCATTCCCTGATGTCCTTGAGGGAAACCCATTTAATCCATATATTTCTTTCCTTTCGGGGATTACTATTAATGATGCAAAAGTTATTAATGGGTATTCAAGTGGGGAATTTGGTCCTGATGACTCAATGACTAGGGCTCAAATGGCGAAGGTGGTTTCCTTGAGTATTGACTATACCCCATAAAAAGAGAACCATATTCTTGTGCTAGAAACATAGTCAGATTTTGTTTAGAATGTATATAGACTATTTTCCTGCAGATAATTATTATCCCTTGTTTTATGAATAACTATTCGTTACGTTCCTTTATTGTCCATCTAATCATAGGTGGTTTGGTATTCCCATTTTTCCAGCCATTTACCGTTATTGCTGCAGATGAAGTACCAGAAATTTATCTTTCTACAAGTGCGCAAGTATACACTCAGGGGGAAGCTGCAGTTGTAATTGACAGTGGGGCTACGTTGTTAGATACGGGAAGCGATTTGGTTACTTTGATTATTTCAATTACTGATTTTGAAGGAGATGAAACATTAGCAGTAGACACGGGGACTGGAGCCATTTTAGCAAGTAATGATGGAGCTGGAACGCTGACATTATCTGGAACGGGGAGCGTTATTGAGTATCAAGGTTTATTGCAAAGTATTACCTACGAAAATACTGACACAAATATATCTACTGACACTACACGGACTATTTCTTTTCAAGTAATGGATGAAGATCTTAATTTTAGTGCTATAAGTACACTGGATTTATCTATTGTCCCACTTTTGTCGATTTCGACTGTAGATGATGACGGAACAAGATTTTTTGTAGAAGGAGGTCCTGTTATTGTAGATACAAATTTGCTCGTGACAAGTAGTAATGGAGAAATTGAGAGCGCAAGAGTTGAGATTACAAATGTGCAAAATTCGGGAAATGAAAAACTCAGTATTCACAGTTATTATTATTCTGGTAAAGGGGTTACACCATCTGGAAATGGAACCTCTTTACTTACATTTTCTGGGACAGCATCTTCTTCTACATATCAAGAAATACTAAGGAATGTGATGTATGAACATACTTCGAATTCACCTACATACTCCCCAGATCGTACTGTTACTATGACGGTAAATGATGGGATAACTGAGAGTGAAGTGAGTATATCTACTATAGGGATAGAATCTGAGACTTATACCGCAGAGGTGGAGATAGATGATTCAACGCTCACTCCAGGAGAGGATATTGATATAGAAGTGGTTGATGGTGATGGAAGTACCCATAGCAAAATCAAAGATGAAGTGTATGTAGAGGTAAAGAATGGCTCAGAAGAAGAGCGTGTAAAGCTTACTGAAACTGGAGTTAATACTGGAGTTTTTAGGGCAACGTTGTCGGCGTATGATGATGAAGATTGCGAAGATCATGATGATTATGACCACGATGATAATGGTAAATTATGTACAGATAAGGGAGATACTATTAAAGTGACCTATGAAGATCCAGTTGATGAGGATGGAGATGAAGCAGAGATAACAGCAACAAAAGTTGTTGCGGGAAGTTCTTCTAGTTCAAGCACAACTACAACAACAGTTAAAAAGGAAGAGGAAGAATGTACTAGCTCTTCAGCATTTCCTGATACATGCGACCATTCTCTCGCTGAGTATATAGAAGATTTATTTGATGATGGAATTGTTGGTGGTTACGCTGATGGTGAGTTTAAAGCAGACAATGATGTCACTCGTGGACAAATGGCAACTTTTGTGAGGAGGGCTTTTGATTTAACCAGTGATACTCCAGGTAATTGCTTCAGTGACGTAAATGAAACTCATACCCATTACGAAGATATTATTCTATTGTGTTCGCTGGGGATCACAAAAGGCTATGCAGATGGTACCTATAGACCGGATGATCCTGTTAAGCGAGATGAAGTAACTAAATTTGTTAGCTTAGCGATGGAAAAGAACGGTGTAATTATTACTGATTTTGATGATCATTCTTTTCCAGATACTCCCATGGAAAACCCATTTCATGAGTACATATCATTTCTATCAACTGCAGAAAAAGATGGTATTAGAGTGATTAATGGGTATAAAGACGGGAATTTTGGTCCAAAAGATACTATTACACGCGGACAAATGGCTAAAGTGATTTCTGTGAGCAGAGCATTTGTTGGTATGTAATTTATAAAAAGAACCCTGCTTAAGCAGGGTTCTTTTTAATGGTTTTATCGATTTGCTAGTACGTATTTTGTTGCCCTCCCTTTCCCATCAACCTTTATGACTTTTCGTTTTACTAACTCATTTAAGTCTCGAAATGCTGTCATTGTTGAGACATCAAACATCTGTACGTAGTCTTCTCTTTTAACAGAAGGAATACTTTGCAGGTAACGAAGTATTTTAAGTTGTCGTTTGTTAAGGTCAAGGAATGGCTGATTATTATTTTTATCCTCATTTGCTATTTCGCGGACTATTTCTTGTTTTAACTCCTTTAACTCAGTAGCTAGGTCGAGAAGGAAACGTTCAATCCATGATGTAATATTTCCCGAAGGTGATTCAATAGCCTCTTTCCATAACCCAAGATATGCATCGCTATTTCTATCAAAAATTTTTGCTGTACAGAGGAATGAATTCTGTAAATATTCATGCTTTTGCATGAGAAAGTCCATAGTAGCAATAAACGTAAATTTGTTGAGATGGCTGAATGGCTGAATTTGTAACAGTCGATACAGCATGATTGGAAGGCGAATAAGAAAATGTATCCTGGTAATATTATTCTTGTACCAATCGAACGTATTGGTAAGTTCCTTAGTAATAGTCATTGCATCTAATGATGTATCGCATAGTTGTACCCAGGTATCAAAGGCAGTATTGATTTCGCCCGATGTTCTAATTCGTGCTTCCCACTCTTCTTTCCATTGGTGAATGAGAAGTTTGTTAACGTGAATCATAAGTTCTGCGTTTATATCGAGATATGCATTACCATCGTTTGATCTTACATAATCAAGTGCATTTTTATAGTTTTGTAGTAGTGTGTACTCTTCTCTTCCATCATGTTCAAGTTTCCCTTGTATAAATTTTTCAGTCTCTTTCAGCGTAAGATTTTGTCCCACCATATGCGCAATGTGAAAGACATTTTGGGTGAATTGTTGCTTAGTATAATGTCTAAATATATCCTTAGGTATATCGAGACAACGAAGTTCTGTGACTGTCACTTCCACCTCAATAAGTCTATTTATAATAGTATTTGTTAATTGATAGTTTATTGGACGCATAGTAGATGTGTATATAAAAACGGATACAACAATAGCATAACATAGAAATGTTACGTTCTTATACACATTATTGGTATGATTCGGGTTGGTTCCTTATGAGTCTATAGAAATCGAGCAGTGGGGATGGAAGTATTTACAATATTCTGTAATATCTTCAATAGACATAGGAGAAATTTTTGCATGGTTCCATTGGTTATCATGTGCATCCCAGTGAAACGTCATATGGAATCGATTTTCACTATCTTCGTGATAAAACATAAGAAGATCGCCTCGAAGTGTTGAAACTATGACTCTTTTTCCTAGTAACTCAGTGAGTATTTCTTGTTTTGATAAATGTTCGGACATGAAGATATTTACTATAAGCCCTATTTTATCATTCTGGTATTATTTAATGAATATCTTCATATCTACTGCAATTGCACGATTTTCGGTTACGAGTAATGGATTTAAATCAAGACTTTCAATTTCAGGGTAGTTGAGTAAAAGTGTTTGTATTGAAAGTATTGTTTCAATAACTTTATTCACTGCCTTTGGTTGTAAACCTCTTGCTCCATTTAGAATTTCCCATACGTTTGTTTCTTTGAGTTTTTTTTCTATGTATTCTTGAGTAGTAGGTGCGAGTGCAAATACGATATCTTTGTATACTTCTGTGTAAATACCCCCTTTCCCAAAAGTGAGTAAATGGCCAAAGCCAGGAGCATCTAACTCGTAGACCTGTTCTGTCCCATCTCTTTTTGCACCAATGAAAAATTCTTCTGCATCGGGAATGTACTCCTGGACAAGGACGGTTGGTTTTGGTGATGTGGTATGTTTATGAAGAATTTCCTGTATTTCCTTAAAATGAAGCTCTAAATCTTTGGATGATTGCACATCAATAAATACTGTTTTTTCTTCAGTTTTATGAATAAGATCTTTCGTGGTTGGTTTTATAACAACAGACATATGTTTTGCTAAAAACTCTTTTGCTTCTTCATAATCATCAGTGAGAATTTGCGCTGGCGTATCAAAAGCAAATTCCTCTAGAAGCTGCATTGTTTTTATCTCTTCGATCGCACCAAAGTCGTTAGATGGTTTGAGAACTATAGAAGGATTCAAACTTCTTTTTGGTAATTGATTTGTAAGGTACTTATGTTTGTTCATCTGAAACGAGCGGAAATGGTATAGCTGTGCCAAACAAGAAACTGCTTCATGCACTGTGCTGAATGCAGGGATATGATGTTCGTTTAGTATTTCCTTTCCATGTTCAACATGTTTCCCTCCAAGAAATACTGGAATTATTGGTTTTTTTGTAATAGAAACAGTATTCACGATTAATTTTGCAGTTTCTTCAATCTGCGTAACTAGTTGAGGAGAGACAATAAGGATAATTGCATTAACTTGTTCATCATGGATAAGTATTTTAAGTGGACCTTCAAATTGTTGTGCTTGTGCATCTCCTATTACATCAATGGGATTATGTGTTCCTGCAGTTGGGGGAAGAGTTTCAGCGATTGCTTGTTGTGTTTCTTCCGAAAGTTTCGCTAATTTCAGCCCATTATGGATAATATCATCAGTTGCGATAATTCCTGGTCCTCCAGCATTGGTAATAATTGCAACATTATTCCCTTCTGGTGGATGTACCCAGGAGAATGTCATGAGGTAATTGAATAAACTTTGGGTTTCATGAACTTGAATAATCCCCGATTGTTCAAACGCTGTTGTGATTACTTGTGAGGATCCAGCAAGTGCCCCAGTATGTGACGAAATTGCTGATTTTGCTTCGTCACTCATTCCTGGTTTGAAGAGAATAATAGGTTTTGTTGTTTTTTGGGCTAACTTAACTAATTCCTGACCATCAGTTACTTCTTCCAAGTACCCTCCAATTACTTGTACTTGATCATCTTTTATCCATTCTTGTAATAGGTCAAGCTCAGAAATATCTGGTTTATTTCCAAAAGAAACGAAATGAGAAAATCCGAGATTTTTTGATAATGACATATCAAGGAGTGCGGTACACATTGCTCCTGACTGGGATAAAAATCCAATATTTCCATCATAAGCGTTGGAAGCAGCAAATGATGCGTTTAATTTTGATGGGGGAACAATAAGTCCAAGGCAATTAGGACCTAGAACTCGAATTCCTGCTTTTTTAGTTTTCTCTATAATTCGCTCTTCTAATTGTGCTCCTTTTTCATCATAGTCACTAAATCCAGCACTAACGATAACAATAGAATTTACATGTTTTTCTATGCACTCATCAATGACTGGTTCAATATACTCAGCTGGAATTGCAATGCAAACAAGTTCAATTTCAAAGGGAACGAATTTTATTGATGAATAAACTGATTCACCATAGAGGGTTTGATGTTTAGGATTTATAAGTGCAATTTCACCTGCAAATTCTGCAGCTTTAATATTTGCATAGAGAACAGAACCAATTTTTTGAGGGTTTTCAGAAATCCCAACAATAGCTATAGATCTAGGATTAAACAGGGCAGTTAAATTCGACATACTTCTCTTATAGTAGTAATAGACTTGTGTATAGATAGTACTATAATACTAAAATTGTAGATTGACCGCTATCTAGAGTTAGTAATATTTATTAGATTTCGAACATTCATATTTTTTTCTATATGTGATATTGGTTTTTGGAGGTGCTTATCAACCATTTTATAACCAAGTCTTTGAAAAAATGCTCTTCGCTTTAAAGCAAGATAGTCGTATATCATTTCAGAGGTAATTTCTACTCCCGGATTATTTTTCTGTACTGAAAGGTATAATCGACTCTGTGGGCTATCTATCGCGCTATTTACTCTTCTTAGGTCGTATCCAAGATTTATAGGAATTCTTGTTGCTACCAAGCTATGGTCGAGCTCGTGCGCTGCAAGTAATATTTGTTCACATATATGGATAAACGTAGACTTATAGCTAAAAAATCCAAGACTTTCTTGATGGAATTGCATGCTTTCATTTGATCCTGTTTTTTGATGACTGGGGAATGTTGCGTTTTGGAATTGATCAATTTCCAAATATTTCTTTCCTTCGGTATTTGAAGTAGTATGAATATTGCATATTGAAAGTACTTGAGGTGCTTTGTTATTAATCCTCCACAGTGCAAGTGGATAGCCGCCTTTATTATCAAATTCAATGTTAAGAGGGCGATAAACATATAGATAATTATCACCATTTGCAAGAACATTGAACCCACTAATATAGTACCCAGCTAATTTTGTTAAGACTTCCGCGGGTGGATTATTGTTTGGTACGTACTCTTGAACTGGAAAGTTCTCTTGATTAAGTTGTATTGGATTGATTGAAAATCTCATTCTTTGGAAACTATGGGATGATTTTAGCACTACTGTTATAATTTTAGATAATAAAATTACAAACTATAAAAATTCGATCAATATGTGCACAGATGCAATATACGAAGGATGAAATCTTTCATCTGTGCAAAATTGGTACATATGTGGCTATTCACGCAGATGAGGTATCAGGTAGTCAGCTGGTAGAGGTGATGTTAAAGTCGGAGGCAATCACGTAATTGAATAAAACTATTTACTCTAAGGATTAGTGTGGATTATGCTAGAAAAAGACGTAACTATGCATATATTCGTTACGCTTTAGTTTGCCTTGACTCTTTGTAAACGAGAATAACTGCACAAAGACTAATTAATGATGCAGCAATTCCAATAATCCCAGGGAAGAAATAGTTGAGTAATGTATTCCCAACAAGGGGGCCAATTATTTGAGCTACACTAGTGAGTCCGTCTGATACCCCAATAATTGCGCCTTGTTCCTTATCGGAACCAGCACGAGAGATTGCTCCAATAATAAGTGGGCGCAACAATCCTGATGAAATTGAGAATAACGTTATCATACAGATAAAGCCAATCCAATTATTGACGAATGCGAGCAGTAACAAACTTATTGTAAAAGTTATGAATCCTACGTTTTGCAGTAATGATTCTCCAAATTTCTTAATAAGCATTCGTAGTATTCCCCCTCTGAAGATAATACTTATTAATCCTACATATGCTAAAACATATCCGATATGGTCTGAATCAAGTCCAATTTGTCTATTTGCATACAAAGCAAGGCTGGTAATAAAAATAAAACTCGCTAGGGTGAATATAAACTGTTTTAATAATTGTGTCCTCACATAGTTATTTTTAAAGTACTTTTTAAATTGAGTAGTATCTAATATTTTTACTTGAAATGTTCTCTGGGGATCAGGTTTAATTGTTTCTCTAAGGAGCGTAACTGTAAGAATGATTGTAAGTATTGTCATTCCAGCTGCGAGGAATGCAGGAAGTGAAAAACTTATATTTACCAAATATCCACCAATTGCTGGCCCAAATAGAAAACCAATTCCGAATGCAATACCACTAATTCCAAAAGCAGCACTTCGTTCTTCTTTGCTTGAAATATCACTCAGGTATGCTTGTGTTACCGTAAAATTACTACCGAAGATTCCATCAATTGCACGGGAGAGGAATACGAGAAACATAGTATCCGCAAAGCCGAGCATGAGGAAGCCGAGTAATGTAGAAATCTGTGAAATAATTAGTATTGGTTTTCTTCCATATAGATCACTCAATCTTCCAAGGATTGGGGCAGATAGAAATTGAAATAATGAGAAGGAGGCTAGTACAACCCCAATAAGTAATGGAGATGCACCTAATTCTTCAGCATAAAGTGGCAAAAATGGGAGAATAAGTGAAAATCCAAGTACTTCAGTTATTTGTATAAGGAAGATTGTTAGGTATCGTTTGTCTCTAAGAAGCATAATGAGTTTATAAATTTCTATGGTAACTGGTAAAAGCTGTCCGTGGGAATCGAACCCACAACCTCCGGTTTACGATACCGATGCTCTACCGATTGAGCTAGGACAGCTTTCGGATCAACTAGTTTAGTTTGATATTAGGATGTTGTATTAGATTTATTTTTCTTCTTCGAGGAGTTCCAGCGTGTGGTTCCCGTTTTCATCTATAGTAGCTACTCTGTACTCTATTCCGCAGAATTCACATTCAACCACATCTCCTACTTTTGTACCGTCGGGAATGATATTTTCATTTTTACATTCATCGCATACGTAAGTTAGTCCAGTCGAAGTTATAGTGATAGCATCCATTTGTTTCGTTTACTCTAATGTAAGATAATATAGTCAGTCTTTTGCATGTTAGTACTTTTCCATAATTGCAAAAGTGTTTCAAATTGAAACTTGTACTGGTTATTCTAACAGACGATTATATACCATATCACGTTTGAGGTTTAGTATAACTCAAAATTTTACTTAAGTACTTAGATGAATGCCCATGAGTATTTGGCACCATAAGAACATTGGAAATTCTATTGCCAAAGAGTTTCAAAAAACTCTTAATGAGGGAAATACACCATTAGAATTGAAACAAATGACATGTGGAGATGTATATTTCAAACACGAAGAGTTAAATCCAAATGAATCTTTCAAAGATAGGAGTCTTGCATTCCAAATAGCATATTATGTTCAGAATGGTCATACAAAGTTTGCCATTAGTTCGTCTGGAAATGCAGCACGAAGTGCTGCTGCATACTGTGCCCTCGCTCATGTCCAATTAGATATTTTTGTATCTCCCTCAATTCCAGTGTATAAGCGTGAAAAGTTAATACACGAAAATGATTCTATTCGTATTCATACATCCAAACGTGCAAAATCAGATGCGATTAAGTTTTCTCGGGAAACTGATGCAATTAATTTAAGGGGGTCTGTTGATGAGCACGCAATTACAGGATTTAAAACTCTTGGGTATGAACTAGCGCAAGAGTGTCCAGGAGCAGATGCGGTATTTATTTGTTGTAGTTCTGGGACAAGTACAGTGGGGCTATACCGTGGATTGATTGAGATGCAAAAAGAAAATGGTGGGACTCTACCAGCTATACATGTTGTTCAATCTACAAAAATCCACCCAATTGCGAAAGAGTTTGATGAGGACTTTAACAAAACGATAACACATAAATCACAAGCAATATCTGATAAAGTGGCTCATCGAAAGCGTGAAGTCATTGATATAATAAACAATACCGGTGGATCTGGGTGGGTAGTTTCTGATAGAGAGGTTGAGTTGGCAAAAGAAGAATTAAACTCGGTGGGGGTTACCGTAGAAGGATTTAATGCGTATGTTTCATATGCAGGAATCAAACGGGCACATAAAAACGGGTATATGTATAGCAAGCCCATCTGTATCTTAAGTGGTATTTAAAACTACACTATTATTTTGAGAAATATGTATAACTTAGAAGAGTTAGTTAGCAAAATTGAGCAAAAACGAAATGGAAAAACTATCCTGTATGTGAGTAATGAGGTAGAACATGGAGTAGGTTTGAGTGATTATCTGGAAAATGTTATTCATATTTGTTTAAAACACTCGAATACAGTTGATTACTTAAAAGAAGAAGGTAAAACTGTTATTTGCTTTGACAGTGATATTCCCAATCATACCGCCCGTAGTTCGGCAGACCTATTACAAATTATTCCGACATTAAAAGAACAAGGTATAGTATCTGACGGAGATTATGTTCAGACGTTTAAAATTTCTCCCAAATTTGAATTCGAAGCAGAGACACATAAACTTGTAATTTTAAATACAAGTTCAGAGCTAAATCAGTTATTTGAGCGGAAGGTATCACAGGCTAATCTGTTTGAAAAAGAGTTGGTTTGTATACCTAAAACCCGTATCGGACAACTTGATACCTTTTCATATGACGATTGTGCTGAATACTTTGGAAATAAATTTGTCATCCAATTTGATAGAGGACATACCGGTTCAGGCACTCGATTTATCTCGAGTGAAGAGGAATTTAAACCCATTAGTGAAAAATTTCCAAAACGGTCGGTTCGGATATCAGAGTATGTCGAGGGGGATACGTATTCAGTGAATTGCTGCATGAGTTCATCTGGAGTGCTTATAGGTGGAATTTATCGTCAAATTACTGGAATTCCTGAATTAACATCTAATCGAGGTGGAACCGTGGGGGGGACTTTCCAACATGGGTTACTGGGATCACAACTTGATGCGCTTGGTGTGGAATTATTAAAAATTGAGAAATTATTGGGAAATTACTCATACAAGGGACTCTTTGGATTAGATTTTATTGTTTCTGACGATACTGTCTATATTATTGAAATGAATGCGCGTCAGCAGATGACCGTTGCGTTTAATTCACATATTAATGTAATGCAAAAAATTCCTCCTCTGAATCTTTTGCATATTGCAGTATTCTTAGGTATTGATACTTTTGAGATAGAAGAAATAAACAGATATTCGACTAGAGAGATTCATGCTGGACAACTCTATCTAAGAAATACCCATGATTCAGTACTAAAAGTTTCACATGAAAAGAAAACTGGTGTATACTCCCTTGAAACAGGGGAATTTATTAAAACATCATACCAATTTTCTGATTGTTCTGAAGGAGAGATTCTTTTACTTACTCAACTGAAGGGAACTAGTATAAAACCAGAAGGAGAAGTAGCAAGAATTCAAGGTCGGAATTTACTTGATGAGAATGGATTTCCTTTAAAATCATACATTGATTTCCTTACCCGAATAAATCAATAAAATAATGAAAAAAAATCTTCACAACATAGCAATGACAGAAGAACAATGGGTAATAGCTGGGACCGGTTTCTTCATTTTGATTCTGCTCTGCTCTGCTCTATTGTTCCCACTGTCGCTTTTTCGAGATGAGCAAGTTTTACAAGATGTCCCAGAGCAAGAGGTTATGGTTGAGTATCAAGAGTCTGAAATTGATTTATCGCAACTTCCTGTAGATGCTGATGAGGTTACTTCATACTTTGAAAAAATTATTTCTGGTTTCCAAAAAGCAGGTTCGGTAGGATATGTGAGTGAATGTCTAGACTCAGAAGGGTATGGGGTGGTTGAGTATACAAAAATAAACTTCCTGGAAGACAAAAGAGCAACATATTTATATGAAAAAGATTCTGAGGAAGTTCGAACTTCTGAAACGGTACAGGTCGGTAATCAGTATGTTGAAATACATCCCAAGAATGTTAATGAAATATCTAAGTTGTTTCCTTCTCGGGAAGCTGAATTAGCCTCTATATTTGAACAACTTTTCCAGTTATTTGAAAGAAGAACTGATGAAGAAGTAAACTTTGAATTTTCTGAAGGGAATTTTGAAGCTCGTAATGAAGAATACCAATTTGATATATTTACTTCTAATCTTGAAGAGAAAACAGGGAGAAAACTTGGATTTACTTCGAGTAACGAAATATGGTCTTCGCCTGATGGCAATGAGATTCGTGTATGGGTTGATGAAAATGGTCGTTTGAAAGAGATCAAAGTTCCAATTGGTGTGGGTTGTAGTCATTATATCGTCGATTATAACCAACCAATGGCAATTGAAGAGTTCGGTGTTTCTTCAAATGAAACTACATTTGTTGACCAATCAGTTCGTGATAGCATCGAAGCTGGCTTTGCTCAATGGGATGATAGTGACGAATTGAATTACTGGCTAAATAAAGAAGAATGTTCAGAGGAAGTAGATTCGTATGAGTTGGTAGAGCATAATTTTGTTGAAGAAGATATAGATCGTGAAGAGGTAATGGAACAGTTTAATCAGCAGATAAGTAATTTGTTATGGGGAACGTTCCCGAGTGGTTGGGAGAAGTGGGTTACTATCCGGCATGACGAGAGTGTTCAAGGACAAGGTGAGACAGAGATAACTGCGCATACATTTAGTTTTGATTTCCGAAGTCCTAACTTTGGACGAGTTCCAATGTATTATTTGGGGTACGAGATGCCATTCTCAAATGAAATATGGTTACGTTCAAATGATAATAGTGTATTGCGTATAGTCGGTGAAGATTCTCAGTGTGATGTTTACGAATATATTTTTGAGAGTACTGAAGATGAGGATGCTCCAAATTTTACTAATCTCACAAATTAAATAAGATGATCAGACGTATTCCGGAAAAATTACAATTAGAGATTGATAAATATTTCTCTCTAGATATGCATGGAACTAACGTAGTATGTCCCTATTACATTAATCCAAAATCGACCCGAGGTAATCTTAGAGTTATGGCAGGAAAAGGAGCTCCGGAAGAGATTGAATTAGAAACAAGAATTTGGGCAAAGGTAAAAGGATTCGATATAGTCAATGCTTCGGCGGAGGAAATACGGGAGTTTATGTTGCAAATGAAGATCGGTGTTGATTGTTCTGGTTTTGTCGCTCAAATTTTGAATAACTACATGACAAAAATGGGATATGGTCCATTACGTTTATATTTATCATTTGACAATAATTCATTAATTGCACGTCTAAGAAGGTTTCTAAGACCGCTTGAAAACATAGGGGCAAATATACTCACGTCTGATTTGAATGCTGATCATATTGATGATCTCAATGAGATTAGACCTGGTGATCTTATTCGGGCGAAAGGTAATCAAAGAAATGCCCATCATGTTGGGATTATTACTGAGGTTGAATATGATGAGGAATCACAATCTGTTAGAAAATTTACATATGCCAATTCACATAGGTTTTATGAAAATCAGAATGGAATGAGGTATGGGGAAGTGGTACTTGATAATCCAGGGAAGGAGCTTAAAGATCAAACTTGGACGGATACACTTAATGGCAGAAATTATTTTTTGGAAGATCTTCTTGTAGATTACGAGGATAATGGAATTCGTCGCTTAAAATTTTCAAGTGAGATTGGGTTGTAAGGTTTCCCCTTATGTCACTTGTAATGTCATTACTACGAAGGCAGGAATCTTTGTAACTTTCTCTTGATAAATTACTAAGTATGAACACAAATGACGAATTACTTGATCATGTTGATGAGAATGATGTGGTGATCGGGGCACTATTAAGATCTGAAGCATACGATAAAAATATTGATTCGATTCATCGTATGAGTGGAGTTTTACTTGTGGATCATGTGAACAAGAAAGTACTGCTCCAACAAAGGTCTGACAAGAAGCGATATCCACTTATGTGGGTTGTATCAGCGGGAGGACATTATCAGGCGGGTGAGGATATTCTTGATGGTGCATATCGTGAGCTTGATGAAGAGCTTGGAATTGAGACTCCAATAGTAATGGTAGGTAAGGAGTTTAAGCTACATAAAGACGCTAATTCCTATGTCTATTGGTTTATTGGGATATATGATGGTCAAGATATGAAATTGAGTAAAGATGAAATTGAGCGGGTAAAATTCTTTTCTAAAGAATCATTGGATAAAATGAAAGGATCTGATTTTTCACAAGTGGTTGATTATAAAGTTTATGGAAATAAAGTGAGTGGGTGGGCATATGAGCTTGCACAAAGATACTTTGCTGGTGAGTTTGACGAGGCTTTAGTTTATCTGCAGAAATCATGAAACAGTCTGAAATAAGAATAACTCAGGCATCGGTTAATTGTGTTATTTTTTGTGGTGATAAAACATTATTGATGCATCGAAGTGAAACGAAAGAAGTAGACCCTGGAGTTTATAACGTGCTTGGTGGGAAAGTACAGAAGGATGAAGATTTCATTTCTGCCGCCATTCGTGAAGCGCGTGAGGAAACTGGTGATAAGAATGGCACATATATAAATCCAGAATGTATGACGTATTGTGGTACGTTTCGATTTCAAGGGGGGTATGAGAAAGATTGGACCGCTCAATTTTTTGTATTTGAGGTAGCTGACGAGGAATTCCCTGGAGAAATAGAACATGAAGAAGGTGTTCTTGAGTGGGTAAGTAAAAAAGATGTCCCTGGTATAGAAAAAGTTATTTGGGATCTCCCCTACTGTTGGACCGAAATTCTGGATAATGAACTTCGATTTAGTATTGTAGCTGAACTGTCTGCCCCAGCTGTTTGTGAATCTCTTCGAAAATCTGTTCTACATGAACATGGTGGACTTCTTTACCAAGAGTATTATGAAAAAACTGATGCTGGTCTAGAGCTGGTAGAAGTTATCCAAAACTAATTTTGTGTGTAACACTTCCTTTTTTCTTTCGTCTTATTGATGTACTGATTGTACGCTCATACTTCATGTGATGCTCCGTTGGTATTGTTCGTTACTACAATCGTACATATTTTTATTTAGTATGTGTATTTATGATGAAATCAAATAATACCGAACCTTCTTTGAATAGCAAGGCCTTATGGGCATTATTTGGAGGTGGGTTCCTTGGAGCCGCAATTTTTGTGTTATTTTGGAAACAAAGCCTGGGTTTGAATATATTACTATCTACCGTTATTTGGTTTGTCTTTGTCCAGATTACAAAGATCATTACCCAAAAACGCTTCTATAGTTCAAAATGGGATTTGCTGTTTATCCCATTTTTCATCATAGGCATAGGGACGTTTATTAATGACTCTAGATCGATGAATGCTATTAGTATCGTTCTT
>JAGQLH010000028.1 GCA_020429465.1 Candidatus Dojkabacteria bacterium
TTTACTACATAGACAACTCGAAAGCCCGTAGACATCCAGTGGGCAAAATGATTGATAGTATATTCTTTTTGAAGATAGTAACGTTGTAGATCTGTAGAATATTCTGGATAATCCTGATAAATACTTTTTTCAAACACACTAAAAAAACCATCAAGCTCCAGTTCTGTACAAAGAGAAACGTTTGATTTCATGTACGTAGCAATTTTTGAATTTTAGTAAATGTACTACTTATGTTCTTTTTTTTCTTTTATTAAATAGTAAAGAGAGCTACCTCCAGCACCTACTGCAAAGAGTCCCATACAGAATGTTATTAGACTAAAGAATATCAGAGCCCCAGTATCATCATTCCCCCATACATATGTCTGTGATGTCAGATTAAGGACCCCTCCAAAAAGTATAAAGCCTAAACAACAAAGCGGCAGAAGACACAATAATGAGACAACAAGACCTACTACAGCTAATGTTTTTTTATTATCCATATGATTAATTATAAAAATTTAATATATTATATATCTAGAGGAAAATTATCACAGAGCTCCATTACACTCTGAGCAATAGCACTTATTCTTTCAGATTTCATAGCTTTCTCTTCAAATACCTCAAAATCATCTTCACTCCATCCTGTTATTTCCTCCATTACTTGATTCATCCATTCTGCTATTTGCTTCATCTCTTTTTCCTTCATTCCACGTGTTGTTATCCATGGAGTTCCTATTCTGAGTGCAGAGGGATCTGCTGGAGATCTACTTTCTTGAGGCATAGTATTCATATTGGTTATTATTCCG
This sequence comes from Candidatus Dojkabacteria bacterium, assembly GCA_020429465.1. Lineage (GTDB taxonomy): Bacteria > Patescibacteriota > Dojkabacteria > B142 > WJKM01 > JAGQLH01. The sequence continues at coordinate 786 of JAGQLH010000028.1, forward strand.
GCATGATCTAACGCTCGAGCAAATTTTTTACCAAATACACCTTTATTTGTTAGATTAATAAGCACAAGATGTTTATCAGTTCCTCCTGTAACAATTTCAAAATCATAGAGACTCAATTCTTGTGCTAACGTTTGAGCATTCAAAACGATTTGCTCGGCATATCTCTTAAATTCAGGCTCTAATGCCTCTTTCAATCCAACTGATATTCCTGCAATACTATGATTGTGTGGGCCTCCTTGTAACCCTGGGAATACAGCTCTATTGATTTTTTTCATCAAATCATTTTGTGCAAGAATGATTGCCCCTCGATTACATCGAAGCGTCTTATGAGTTGTAAAGGTTACTACATCGGCAATCCCAACTGGTGATTCATTTACCCCCGCAGCAATAAGACCTGCCTCGTGAGCGATATCAGCAAGATAATATGCACCTACTTTATCTGCTATTGCTTTCATTTTTCGATAATCAATCTCTCTTGGGTATGCAGTTCCACCTGTTATGATCAATTTTGGTTTTTCTTGTAATGCAATTTTCTCGATCTCTTCATAATCGAATAATTGATTATCAGGATTTGTTTTGTATTGAATAGCCTTAAAAAATTTTGATGTAACATTTACTTTCCGTGAACCACCTGCATAGAGAAATCCATCATTTTCTTCATTCCGCTCTGACTTAGGAGAATAAGACCACCCATGTGATAAATGTCCACCATCAGGCAAATACATTCCCATAATTTTATCTCCAGGTTCCAAGAGTCCTAAATACACTGCAAGATTAGCGGGACTACCAGAAAGAGCTTGTACATTCACTCCCCAATCACTTGGAACTTTAAAAAGTTCTTTAGCCCTAGATATTGCGAGTTTTTCTAGCTCATCTATGTGATAATTCCCCTCGTAATAACGTGCATCTGGATATCCTTCTGAGTATTTATTCATAAAGACTGATCCCACAGCTTCTCGAACCGCTTTTGATGCAAAATTTTCTGATGGTATCATCGAAAGCTTCTCTTGTTGTTTTTTTTCCTCAGATTTTAAAATATCAAATAATTCTGAATCTTGTTTCTGTAAATTTGGTTTGTTCATGATTTAAATGGTTATAATTTTATTAGCTCGTTATATAATATAATTGTTGATGGCGTACGCTACACCATCTTCTTCAACACTAGGTACAACCACATCAGCAATTGCCTTAGGTCCGGATGTGCATTTCCCATCGCAATTTTCAATCCACACTGAGAAAACATTGGCGCATCATTTGGCATATCACCTATTCCTGCTGTTTCTTCCTGTGATATTCCAAGTTCTGATTGAACATACTTTATGGCATCCCCTTTTGAAGCCCCTTTTTGAGTTATTAAGATCATAAACCCCTCCGGGTTCCAAATATGTGACCCAACAGTAATATGATATTCCCTGTCTAAGACCTGAATATGGTTAAGAATTTTATCTTTTTGCTCTTTACTATTTGCATGTAGAGATAACGTAATAAATTCCATCCCTTTGGAAATTGCATCCGGTGAATCAAGCCATGTCCCATCATGGCATATTCCATACCCATCCGGTATATCTTCTGCAAGGTCAATAACCTTAGTAACATCATCGTATGAAAGAACTTTTTTTCGTAGTAATTTCATACTTGGTCCATATACTTCTGCTCCACTTCCGATAACATGATAAGACTGCTCTAACCCTGCTAAATTAATAAGTTCTTTAACTTCTTGTGAAATTCTGCCTGTAGATAATGAAACCATTACTGTTTCAGATAGCTTTGAAATCGCAAACAAAACGCTTTTACTTACCTGAATCTCCCATTTTGTCGTTAATGTACCATCGACATCTAGGAAAAGTAATTTAATTGATTTTTCTTCATTCATTATCCGATAATGCTCGTAATTTTAAACCGAGAGGTAATGCGATAGTCAGTACAACTATACCAAGTAATGAGTAATATATTTGAGAAGAATACAGATCGAGAATAGGTCCTGATAAAACTACTATGATGAAAAAACTGAGGCTCATATATAAATTAAGAGCTGACATAGCAGTTGCACGATACTTCGATTCGAACTCATCATTTGCGAGTTTATCTAGTACGATAAATCGTAATGTTGAACTCATGGTGGTAAAAAACACAACTCCGATCCCTACAATTTTCCCAACAATAAACCCAGGTAACAATGCAATGGAAAGAATAACAGGAAATATGAGAAAACTATATTTTGGTTTCACAATTCGATCAACTTTGAGAATCTTAACAATAACTATTACCGAAATAAATCTAATACTAGCAAAAAGCCAACTCTTCTCTATCTCTGAAAAACCAATATCAGATGCAAATATTTGATTGAAATAGGTCTGTAAGCTCCAAGTTACGCCACCTATCAATAAATAGAATAACGAAAACATTTTTAAATACGATGATTTTAATGTTTGGTTAATACCCAGTTTCGTTTGACGTAAATAATTTTGTACAGTAAATATCTCTGTATCTATTTTTGGTTCTTGGAATAACAGTCCTATTGAAAAGCTGATTAATAATGCTATTCCATACAGAAAGTATGGCAAACCATTCCATATTTCAAACAAATACCCCGCTACAACAGAAGAAATAATTATTCCAAATTGTACAATCAAGGTATTATTTGCAAGTACACGAGAGAAATCTTTTTCCTTCCCTTGTTCTTTAAGTGAATCATATACTAAAGCAGAATCTGCACCAGAACGTAAAGCAGATGCTGTTGCCATAGTTATTACTGCTACCCAAAAAACCCATTTAGTCCATGCAAATGCAATGAAAATATTTCCTATTGCTTCTATAAAAAATCCAATCACAACTGAAATTCTTCTTCCAACAAGATCTGCAAATGCTCCTGTAGGAAGTTCAAGCACAGCGGTAAGGAGTAATCTTACAGATGCCATAATTGACATTTCTGTAAATGATAAAAACCCTCGTTCATATGAAACCCAAATTGGAATCACAAATAACAAATGCGCAAAAAATGTTGTTGTGTAATAGAGTGGAATATTTCGCTTTAGGCGATCAAGATACATAAGCTATGCGTTTCAAAAAATACGGACTGGACAGTACTTAGGAAACAGTATTATGAGAAATACAGGAATGCTGAATTTGTTGAAGAAATTCGTTTAAGCATGAGATTTATTTTGTAAGGTGTAAGCTTCTAAAGTATTCCACAAAAGCATTGCACGAGTCAACGGACCAACACCACCCGGCACTGGTGTTAACCATCCAGCTTTAGACTGAACAGACAAACTATCCACATCCCCCTTAACTCCATCACTAGTTTGCTTAATACCAACATCAATCAATACTGCTTGTTCTGAAATCATGTCACTAGTTAGTAGACCAACTTTACCGGTAGCCGTGATTACTATATCCGCACTTTGTGTATATTCTTTTAGATTTTTAGTATGGTGATGGCATATTGACACAGTTCCTCCAAGGTTTACGAGTAGTGCTGCAAGTGGCTTACCAACAATAAAAGAGTGATTGATTATGACTATATCTTTACCTTCTATAAATTCGCTGAGATGCTGAGACGAAACCTGAGGGTTTAACTCCTCTACTGAATACATATTGTCTGAGTAACGAGCAACATATTCAAGAGCTACCAGAACTGCTCGGACTGTAGCAGGCATAAACCCTTCAGTTCCCTGCCAAAGTGAACCTAGATTTATAGGGTTTAATCCATCTATATCTTTATGTGGAGCAATATTTTTTAAAAGAGAGGTAATGTTTCCATCTACTGGCATAGGAAACTGAATAAGAAACCCATCAATTAATTCATTTCTATTAAAATCATGGATAATCTGGCGTAACTCTTCATAGGTAGCACGTTCTTTTTTCCATACATGTGTCTGCATACCAACTTCTTCAGCATCAGAAACCTTATGACCTACATATATTTCGGTAGCTTCATCATTCCCTACCTGAATAATCCCAAGTCTTGGTGGGCGTTCAAGCTGTTTTACAAGCTCAGAAAGTTTGAACCTAAATGTCTTTGCGATGTTATTTCCGTTTATTAATTGCATGTTGCGAAAAATTTATACTGCAGTTATACCTTATTTACGTATATAATAAACTAGTTTTATATTTATCATACAGGAGATTTTACTATGAATAAGCTGGTTAACCTCAATTTAGGAGGATTCAAAACCACTGTCCAACTTCCCGATCTTACCAAATCACAGTCTAAATGGGAACAATTTCTCACAATAGTGAATTATTTTATCAATGCTATTCCAACACCACTAACTGCTCTGTTCCTTAGTTTGTTTTTACTTTCCCCTGTAATCATAATTGGAGATACAGGATTATACGATGCAACAACACGTTTTGTCTTCTGGATTTACACATACGTTATAGCAATGATTGGAATCTCACTTGTACGTGCATTACTTTCATGGGATTTTAGTTTAAAAATGTTCGAATATGATGTACTCCTTATGCTGTGCGTATCATTGTTAACGCTTATAAGTCTCTTGCCCTTTCTACTATTCAATAGTGGTATTTTCACCACACTTACACTTCCTTCACAACTTCAGGGAAAATTAACTATCACTTCATACAGTAGTTTTGTCTTCATATTAGGACTAATAGCAACATACTTTGTAGTCACTACATTACAAGCTAAATCACGAGTATTTTCTTGGATTCCTTGGTTAGTTGGCATCACGTTGTTTTTTGATCCACTCAATTTCGAATCTTCGCTAATCAGAGTTTTAACTGGAGTTATACTGTTCGGATTTTATTCTGCGCGATCTTTAATTCCTCATTCATTATTGAAAAAATTATATGCATATGTGGTTTTACTACTCGGATTTGGACTGACCTTCACCCTACCCGAGCATTCACTAAATAGTTCAGGTTTATACACAACACTCCTTATTGTCCCATTCTTAGCTCTACTTGCTCACCCAAGTCGTACACAACCTCAAATTAAATTACTCACTGCATTAGGATTAGGGTTTATTCTCAAATCTCTTATTTCTCATGAGATCTTATTTGAACAAGTTGTTTTACTTACCGTAGTAATAATTGAAGTTACTGCTTACATGATTTGGTTTAATCGAAAAAATGCTCGAAAACTTCTAAGGTCCCTAATTGAGAGTCTTACTCATAAAAATAAATCACTTTCACTAAACAGTGTACAACGTAGATTAGTATTTATGACATTTATTATAGGTGCTTTATTACTAGCTATTGTTGTATTAATCATCAACCCAAATACTGAGTCTATATTCCAACCATTGATAAATGATACTTCAGTGATCTCTTCTCATCTAAATTCACCCCTTACTTGGATCTTTGGACTTTCAGGTGGTACTTATGAAACAGGATTTTTTTGGTTTATTTCCCAGTTTGGTATTTTGGGTATAACACTGTTCTTTTTACTTGGATTTGTTGTTGGTTGGCTACATCTTAAGGTAATTCAATCTGATACAATCACTTCAGAATTTGGCTATGCTCTTCTTATTGGATTCATTTTGGTGTATGTCCAATTATTGGTAAATAATCTACATGTGTTTGGAGTTGGTATATTCTGGTTAATTGTAAGTTGTCTTTCACTTTACAAATCATCAGTCAATCAAAAAAAGATGGATGAGGAAGAACCAAAACTTCAGACATTTTCTTCCCTAAAAAAGCAAAATCTAAAAATAGGATTCGAAATACTTCGTATTATCTTATTAATTACAGTGGTGTATATATCTTACATTGCGTTTAGTGGATTTAGTCAACTAGTTTAATAGAACACAGATATCTTATAGATGAGTAAAAAAGCACGTTACGTAATAATTATAGTTTTCGCTGCCACATTAGTTATGGGTGGAGTTGCTCTTTTTATTGCGAATAGGTTGAACGGTAATGAGAATATAAGTGAATCACCGTCAGAAGCCAATTGCCCTGCTGCTGGTTCGTGTGAATTTTATGATTGTAACTCACAGGTAGTATATAGTGAGAACTGCACATCTGAGATAGTTCCTGGTTTTTGCTGTACAAACTATATTACAAGTAGTCCGTCAGATAGATGTAACATGAAATCACAGTGTGAACAGCCTGACTTGGAAGATGGTGTTTGTGAGAATGCAGGTGAGATATTTAATGTATGTGACAGATGTAGTACTGGAAAGAGTAGCCGTGTACGTGCAGTTCAAGGGGAAGTCGGATGTGATTATGAATATGAAATTTGTAAAGTAGATGCAGCTTGTGGAGAAGTTATAGATTTTAACGAAGAGGGAACCTCTGACAGTATGGGAGAGGAATGTAGCAATGATAGAGACGTAGGAGATGAATGGACTGAATGCTGTGCTGGGGATGAATCTGGTTCAAGCAGAGTGATTACCAAAAATGCAGATTGCTCATACTCAATAGTTGAGGAGTGTCAACCCGATATTCTCTGTTCTGTAAGCGAAACTGATGCCCAAGATACTTTTACACCCATCGAAACTGAACAAGCGCAACCAGAGTCAACTGAAGACTCAACTTCACAAGAGCAACAATCAGATAACCAAGAAGTAAACTCACTTGATCCTGATTCAATGGGTGAATCAGAAAATACGGGTGAAAATGTGCTTGATACATCAAACCAATCAAATGATGATGACCAGAATTCAGTGATTGATTCAGATGACTCGACAAATACTGCTCAAGACTCTTCTGGCTCACAGTCTGAGTCAGACACATCTAATAATGATACTACTACAAACTCTGAAAATACTGGTGACTCAGCTGACACAAGTGGGACAACTACAAGTACCCCTACACCGTCAGCAACAGCGACAGTGACAGCAACTATAACAGTGTCACCTACTACGTCCCCAACTCTTGGGAATGGTTCAGTTTCAACTCTTACGCCTACCCCAGTACAACAACCAACCTCTCAAGGAACAAATTCGGTTTTGACACCTACAGTAACAATAAATAACGATGATAATCAAACTTCCAATAACGATAATTCTTCTGATAATTCCAATGCAACCAATGAATTAGATGGAGAGCTAGGATCATTACCTCAAACTTCACTTTGGGATCCGTGGACATCTCTTATAACACTTTTGGGGATTGGTACACTTTCTGCAGGTATATATATTTATTTACATCCTGAATACCAGGGACTTCTTGGGAATTTGTACATTCGCACTATCTACAAACCTCTTCATAGAAAAGTCTCTTTTCTTCACAAAAAGACACGCAAAAAGGAATTTGAAAAGGATGTCTTAGACGACTAAGAACATAATGGAGGAAATATATGATTTGAATCTCTATTCGTTTACCTGCTCACCAGCCTCTCGGATCACGTGAACAAGTTCAGTATCTTCTATGAAATTTATTAATGGAACAGTCTCTAGAGTATCTAGTATCCTTCCAACAATAAAAAACAATATAGCAATTCCCACAGTTGCACCCAAAAACTGAAAAACACCTTGAATAAAACCACGTACTGCATATCTCTTAAAAGACATTTTCTTGTCGATGCTTTTAAGTACACTCACTAACTCACCAGTATCTTCAGGTAATGATTTTTTAGTAGACATATGTAATTACTGTACTATAACCTATTATTTTCTTTTAGCTTTCGCTCGCTTTTTTGTAGGCTTTGAACTTGCAATGAATAGTGAATCGGATAGCGTGAAAACACTAAATACACTTCCAAAGCTTTTTACGAGAGCAGCTAATACTAACAATATTTCAATACGAAATTCGTAAAGAAATAGAAAAGGAACAAATAATAATCCGACTAATAATAATGCTTTTAGTAAAAAATTCTGGTTATCAATGAAATACATTTCAAATTCTTTAGAAATATTCATAGTCCCCTCAGTTTCTTGTGAAGCATTGCTTACCTGGTATGATATTGCGATCTGAGTAATAGCAGCTAGCAATATGATTAATGAGAGTACTCCAATACTAAAATCACTGACATACCACCCCAAATATACAAAGATACTTGCCAATGCCGTAATTGGTAAAATCACTACATAAAATCCAAGGACTGACCTTGCTACTAAAGCAAACATACCCTTTTTATCCAATTTCTTCCAAAATATTGTCGCTAGAGAAATTATAAGGATAAGATGCATTCCTACCAAGTATACAACTACTCCACTTACCGTTATTGGGTACTGCTCTGTAACCGTTGATAACTCAACTTGCAATTCCTCTTCTCCAAATGCATCCAATGTATCTTGCGGTACATCACCAGAGTCCAGGTATAAGTAAAATGCTGTTTCACCTTCATCATTTGTACTTTCTTCAATTTCCTGTATATCTAAACTATCATTTTGAGTTAGTATATCCTTTACTTTTTGTGCTTCAGATCCAGATAATCCCACTCTAACTGAACTCGATTCTAATCGAGTTAACCCAGCAAGATTAATAATGATAATAGATACAAGAATTCCTACAACCAATAACCCGAGGCGTCGGGTACTTGCTTCTCTAGTAGTAAAAAAGTTTAACATAGTTCTTATCTAACGAATTAAGTAGCGAAATTATTTCTTTACAACAACTGTACTTGCTCGAAGCCCTAACTCAAACACAACACTATTTACCAATAGAATAATTGCAAATGGCTGTAATGCAAGCATCATAGGGTAATTACTATATCCATTACCAATAATGAAAAGAGAAACGATGTATACAATAATACTCATCGTTACCACTTTATATCTATTATTTTTAAGTACTCTTTCAATAGCAGCTTTTGATAATTTCTCTGTTTTTAGTAATGGGAAGTAAGTTAGTAGTACCAATACCAATCCCACACCATTCGCTAGAACAAATGTATCACTCACACCAGTTGTGCTACTTGGCGATACTTTCATAAGTGCTCCTGCAACTAGTAGTGAAGTAATTGATAATACAGCAACTAAAACTCCACGTTTTCTGAATAAACCATACCCCAAGACTATTAATAAAGCAGGAATTAGTATTGTGAATAATTTAACCATATTTGCTGATGAATCACTGAGCTCTGGGTTTATTTGTTCCTGGCCTTGGAATGCTATAGTCGTATCTATAGAATTTGTAGTAACTAAACTCGCAAGTGCCTTAGTTCTTAAACTACTCTGCGGGTTTCCAAAGTCAGAAAATACTATAAAAGACTGTCCGCTATAGTTTCCAGTTGGATCCTGTGATGGCAATATTACAGGCAACACCTGAATTCCTACTGGTAATCCATTTTGTACGAGTTGGATTCCTGGTAGAAATGCTTCAGTTGCATATGTTGGTGCAGCCATTTGCGATACAAATTCTCGATTTTCACTACCAAAATCAAGTCTAACCGCAAAGCCTCCATTACCTTGTGCTATTTGTGGTTCGTAGTAATGTCGCACCCTCTCGATATCCTCTAGCTGTAATAAAGAACTTCGTTGTTTCCCTTCCAGGAAGTTAAATGTTGCTTCCGCACCTGAATCAGGTGTAAATCCTTCAATATCTTGATAAATCTCAATCGGACCTGACGCTACCAGAGTTGCGAGAATATTTGCATACCCTGTCCCATCATCCGGCACATCAATTTCCATATAGTAATTCCCTTGTGATTCATCAATGACCGTCCGTAGGTCATAATCCTTCAACCCCACAATTTTTAACCTTTGTTTTAAAATTTCAATATTTTTAGTAAACACTGAGAGTTCATCATCAATCGCATTTTCTGGATTATTAAGGTCAGAAAATTCATACCGAACTCTAATTTGCGGTGAAAAACTGCGTGTATTATCGAATGCATAATCTTCACTAAATAAACATCCTCCTTGTTCTTCAAGCCCAGGAATACATAACTGTGAGGTAGGAACTGGTTCTAACGTGTATGAATTCCCCCCTAACGTAAGAGATATAGAGGGAAGCAAAACTGCAACTGAAAGTAAAACTGAAACCACAACAATTGTGAATGCAACGATACGAAACTTCATAATATACTTCTAATAAACAAAATATTATTTCATATCAAATATTAAAATTCGTCTTTGATATCCCATTGTTCAATATTTGCAAAACGATCTTCTAAGTTATTCATAAATGATATATTTACACCAGAAACTCGATTATTAACAACATATACATACCTCGGATGGTATAAAAATACTGTTGGCATTTCTTCATTTAAAATTTCTTGGAACTCAAAAAGTTTATCCTTTCTATTTTCTTCATCAATAATTGCACGTGCTTCTTCAAGTAATATATCTACCTTTGGCTTATCTACTTGTTCTTGGTTTTCGATTCTAACACCTGTTGCCTCAGAAATATAGCTTGAAATATTTAATCCTGTACTTTCACTCGCTCCTCCAAATGAAGGAAGACCTATCTGAGAGCTATGATACAACTCATACCTGTCTACGTCTATAAATGTAGTTAATCCGTACAGTAATATATCGAAATTCTTTGTCAAAATGAATGCATTATTTACAGTATCTACAGTTTCCGGTATCAAATTCACCTCTATCCCCAATGCTTCTAAATCATCTTTTATATTTTCGGCAACTTTATCCCTATCAATATTATCTACATACACAATATCTATACTGAGTACTGAGTTTTGTTTTGTTCTTAACCCTGTTTGTCGACTAATTCTCCACCCTTCATCGTCGAGAAGCTCACTTGCTTTTTCAGGATTATAACTCACTCGTGCAATTTCATCATTATATGCAAAAGAATTCTTCGGTATCGTACCGAATGCTTCCTCCCCTCTACCGTCTAAATTGTTGATTATTTTATCTCTATCGATAGCATAGCCGATTGCCTGTCGAACCCCTTTTTCCTGTAAATTTTGATGCCCTGAATTTTGATCTAAATTGAAGTGAAGTGCCCAGTACTGGTTATAAATAATATTTGATTGTAATATTTCATAGTTTTCTAAATCTTTAATACTCTCCGAAACCCCAGAACTCAAACCTGCAATGGCGTGGATTTTACCAGTTTTTAATGCTTCAACTGCTGAATTTTCATCCGGAAACAACTGGAATACTATTTTACCGATGCTCGGGATTTGTTCGTGATACCGCTCATTACGTGAAAGTTGAATGAGATTTTGACTACGTGCAGACTGAGAAACATTTCTATAGGGACCAGTTCCTATAGGATTTGTATTTATATATATATCACGAGTTAGAATTGAGTTTGTATCAATGTTTTCAATATATTTAGCCGGCATTATCTTAAATGTGAGTGATTCAAAGAAAGTTGGGAGTACAGCATCCTCATCAACAAGCATAACTTCAAATGTTCTATCGTCTAGAACAATTAAATCATTAAATTGATTTGCAACAACACTAGAGAAACTACTCGCTGTGTCTGGGTTTTCATTAAGTCTTTGCAACAATTCAAATGTTTCTTCAACATCGTGAGTTGTAAGCTTTGTGCCATCGTGCCAGTAAATATCATTCTTTAAGGTAAATGAATAATGATTTCCTTTTTTAACTTCTTCATAGGATTCAATTAGAACTGGGTGAATCTCGGCGTTCTGATCAATAGTGAGTAGACTTTCATATACTAAATTGGAGATATCTTTTTCAAGTTGAATAGTTGAAGGAACGAGTGGATTTATTTTTTGTAGTCCAAGTAATTGCCCTGTTTCATCAATACCAACGACACTTCCCTCAATAAATTCTTCACTATCTACTCGTAATAATGCGGTTGGTTTTACAACAAAAGTGACAGTAAGTAGGAGGTAAACAAAGAGACTAAGCCAGAGATGACTAAATGGCCTGGTTCGTTTATAGAATGCAGAAACTACCATAACCACTGATTTTTGATCGAATAGCAAAAAATCAGGATAATCCCATAATGCATTTCTAAATGTGTATATTGCATTTTCAATGGCACGCAATAGCTTCATTGAATAACTCCATCAAAGAAAAAAAATACCATATCCCTATTTGATTATAGGCAATAAATGAACATATAGGGAATATGCATTTGCATCTTAGCTAGCAAGAAGCATAATAGCAATTGATAGTGCTATCCAAAAAACACTTAAGATTATTGATGCATTGTGAAGAAATAATTCAGACCCACGTTTTGTTCGTTTTACATCATCCCCAAATCCACCACCGAAAAGTGTACCAGCATCACCTTCTTTTGGCTGTAGTACGATAACTACGATCAAAAGCACAGAGATACCTACAACTAATATTTTAAGAATATCGACGATCCCCATTTCAAAATTTTTCAAAAATATAAATTATCGCCCAAGCAACCATTCGTGAATGGATACGAGTACCATTGTAAAAATTCCCGCGAATGTAATAACTTGTGCTTCATTGAGTGAAATCCCCCGTAGGAATTGAATTCCTAGGAGTGCTTCATTTGAGCTGAATGTTCCAATAAGTAAGTAACTGACAAATATATATTTCATTAGATAGAAATATCCAATACTCAGTACACTTCCAAACATCAAAAATGACCAAAAATTCACATTTACTTTAAAGAATTCAATTATTCGAGGAAGAAGCAATACGAATGCTACGTATATAAGTCCTGCCACGAGGTATCCTTCAAGTCCTTTATTGACTTCAATTCCCGGTAACAAAGTTACTGCCAGGAAAAATACCAAGAAATTGGTCCAAATTTGGAACACCATACCCTCAACAGTAAAAAATAGTCCTTTGATTATAGCAGAAAACCCTTAAATACTACCCATGAAGTTACCCTATTACACTCCCAGAGAAATCTTCACCATTAAAGTAATTCTCAATATTCTCAAGATTTGTTCCTTCCAAGATTACAAAGCGGTAATTTCGCTCCGATGCCATCTTTGAAGCAACTGGATCCACAATATAATTACCTCCTGGCTCGTGAGAATCCTTATTTCCAATTATGGAAAAGTATTCTTCCCAAGTTGCTTCTATTACCTTTTCAGCTTTCGGATCCGTTTTTGGATCTGCTGTGTACAAATAATCAATATTCTTGAATGATACAACTGTTGTTGCTCCAACTTTATCTGCCATGAGTATCGCATCTACATCCCCACTATGACCGGGTCTTCCCCCACCACCAAAAAGCAACGGTTTTTTCATATCTATATGCTTATCATCATAGTATTGCTCATAGATTACTGGTCGTTCTTCTGCTATGTCTGAAAAAAATGAACGTGCAATCTCTGCATGGAGAACATTTACCGTAGTTCCAATCCAATGTTGATCACGTTCTGTGATTCCGGCTGCTTTTGCGAGATCACGATAGTGTCTCATGGTCGCACCTCCTCCCAAAATAAAACAAAAGGAATCATCTTGCTCGATCCGTTTCTCAACAATAGCACGCAATTGAGTAAGATACTCAAAATCAAATAAAACACCTTCCCTAGAAACAACTGAGCCTCCTAACTTAACAACAATAGGCTTGTTCATATGACTGAAAGTAATAAGCAAACTGCGACATTATACAGGTATTTCAATTAGTTTGTAGTGGCAATTTAAGCTTTAACAGTATAAAATTTTATGTCACTATTCTTATTAGTAGAAGGTTTTGTATGCCCAAAGATTCAATTTTCGAAAATCCATTCTTAGAATTACTTACAAATGCCTACGCGCAAAATGTTGCCGATACGATAGTATCCCCTACACTGGATGCAATTGTAGACCCTAATTTGGTTGGGACAATAACCCCCACACCTACGCCAACTGAAACTATCACACCAACAACTTCTGGTACAAAGGTATCGTTATTACTCCAAACACAACAAACTATCGAATTAAATGATACGTTCAATGTGTCGCTTGAGATTGAATCGGGAACCACCCAGATAAAAGGTTTTACAATTACTATTAGCTATGATCCCAACACTGTATCGATTGAGAATTCAACATATTCTGATACTTATTTCACTTCAAACAACGAAATAATCGAAAATCAAGCAGCAGGTGAAATTGTAATCGTAGGGAACGCCCAAGCAGATCCAGTAACTATAAATAGGGCAATTGCACAACTAACGTTTAGAGCACAGTCACCTGGAGACATACTCATTTCCATAGACCAAGATAGCGCTCGTAGTTCAATTTTCAGTAGCTCCAATACTAATGTTCTAGGAGTGGTTCAAAACCTCGAACTACAAGTTGGGTCAATGATTACGACGACTCCTACACCATCTATAACACAACCTATTAAAGAACTTCCTAAGAATGATTTTGATGACATAGCAGAA
>JAGQLH010000029.1 GCA_020429465.1 Candidatus Dojkabacteria bacterium
TCAGAATTGTTTAAAGATTCAAGTAAACCAGGTTTAAGTGATTGCAACCTATCCTGAAGTTCTCCCACCGAAGACGATTCTAACTCTTTTCGCAACGATGCATCATATGTCTTTGAACTTAAATCATAATTCTTAATAACAGCATCGATATACAAACCAGTTCCTCCGACAAGTATCGGATGCATATCTTTATTCTGAATAGAAAGAATTACTTCATCAGCTAATTTTTTATAGTGAGCAACATCAAACAACTCATCTGGATCACATATATCAAAGAGATGTCCCGGAACTCCAGATTTTTCAAGTTCGTAGACTGGAATTGTTCGTCCGCAGACTACTTCATTTCTAATTAATGATAAATTTCCTTTATTCGAACCGATAGTAAGCCCTTTATATATTTGTACAGAATCTGCATTAATTAATTCACCCTCAAGGTTTTGGGCGCATTTAATTGCTAATGTTGTTTTTCCAGATGCGGTAGGGCCACCCACCACAATAAGTTTCTTCATCGTAAATTTTATTTTTAGACTAACTGAATTATAGTGTACCTACCTTACGTATGCACGGAAAAACTATAGTAAGATAGAAGAAGTAAAGTGTTAGAATTACCTACATGATTAAAATACAACAATAATTTGCTGTGAATCCTAGATAAAACATGAATCAAGTTCTATTAGAAACAACACAAAAAGCACAAAGGGCAATCAATACCTATTGGAATAAAGGCCTTATTTTCTTTTGGATTGGAATACTTATTCTTTACATCATATCTGGAACCCCCTCTGTTTTTCCGTCTAATCAATTACCAATTACCAATACAGGCAGTTTGATACCAACCCAAGAATTATCATCAATAGATTATAAAAACTGCCCTTACACAAAAAGTCATACCCAAATATCTACGGAAAATTCGCTTTCCACAAATACCACAATAGGGTATATAGACCTTGTAACCGATACAGAGGACAGTGGTATAGAGAAAGGGGAAATTCCTCCAATTATAGACCCTACATTTGAAAGGGGTACAGAATTCACTTCATGTATCGAGCCTGATTCCTCAATTATCATACTAAAGGATGGAGCGAAGACTTTTGGCATTACATTTCAGATCTTAGAGGCCCACCAGATTATACGCATACCTCTTGAGTCCGAATACTATGCTCTTGTGACATACAGTCCATTTGCAAAATCAGTAAATACATTTCTTATACCAGATGAAAATTTTGGATTGTCTGGTAGATTATTTGGGGGATCATCTTTACTCTATGACTACTCAACTGAAAGTTTATGGTTACAACCTACTGGATTAGCTTTACTTGGAGAGAGAACAGGTGAGCAATTAACTCCATATCCATTCAGTATAATTTCCTACAAAGACTTAGAAGATCTAGAAACCATTGACATTATCTCTTTTAAAACTGGCTATAGCTATGACTACAATGAAAAACCATATGACCTATTCTATGAAACAGAACAAATTATGGGGGAAAGCAATAGCGACACCCCTAAATTACTTCAGAAAAACATATGGGCCGAAAGTACAGATGCAGTTATCTACAACTACGCCCTGGAACAGATCACCAATCTATATAATGAAGTTTTCAGTGAAAACTAAGCCCCACCTTCGTTATAAAGTAGATAATAAAGACTCGGAAAGAGATTTTTAGGATTTGCTCCCTCATTGATTTTTCGCTCTAACCACTCAACTTGTTCTACTGGATTGCAGTAATCATCAAGCTTGTGGAAACCTTCATGAATTTGGAAAATGCCTCTATACGGAGGAGCATATGAAAGATTATAAAGACCTGATTCTGCTTCTGCGAGTGCAACGAAATTCAAATCCATAGTCTGGGTTTCTCGAATAATTTCTGCAACTTTATCGGGATGAATATGTGGTGTTTTACAATAAGGATCATCGTAAACAACCTCTTCTACCACTTCTACTTGTACACCAAGAACAGCTGGTTGATCAACGTGCATTCCTGTTACTAGTGCAGTATTCGCGAATAAAATAGCTAAGACTTCCAACATGATTTTTACCTAAAAATACCACTAAGTTTACAAAAGCCTTAGAAAATTGGCAAGTTTTACTAATCATCACACATAGACAATAAAATAAGGTACAATACATAAATAATTCTTTCGGGGCGAGGTGAAATTCCTCACCGGCGGTGAGTCATCGACAAGTCCGCGACCCAAGCAATGCTTGGCTGATGTGGTGAAAATCCACAACCGACGGTTAGAGTCCGGATGGTAGAAAGAATCGACATACCACCATTTATTTGGAGGTTCTTTTTGCTTCCCCATATTCCATATTTATTACAGTTTTTTACCATGAAGCAAAATTTCCCCTATGGTCCGGTATTCATAATGCTTGGAGCATCTCTCTGGGCAATAGATGCACTATTCAGAACACAGCTAACATTTTCATTCTCAAGTACCTTCATTATTTTCTTCGAACATCTTCTTGGATTCTTTATCTTAAGTCCATTCTTTATTAAGTCACTTAATGAATACAAAAAACTTAATACAAAAGCATGGGTGATTGCAATAAGTATGACTATCGTTAGTAGCGTAGCAGGCACATTACTTTTTACAGAAGCACTGAATAGGAGCTTTGCATTTGGGGACTTTGCAACACCTGTTTTGCTTCAAAAACTTCAACCAGTATTCGTTGTAATTCTATCTAGCATTTTTCTTAAAGAAAAAATCACTCCTCGATTTCTAATTCTTGCACTCATAGCACTTCTTGGAAGTTATCTATTGAGTTTTGGAACTTCACCGATCTCGCTCAACTTTGCAGGAAAAGAAATTATTGTTTTACTTGCAATTGGTGCTGCATTCGCATGGGGAAGTGGTACTATCATGAGTAAATTTTTACTGACTAAGCTATCTCATAAAGCTGCAACTGCGTTACGATTTCTTCTCGCCATTCCAATTTCAGCATCTGCGGTATTTATACTAGGAGAATCATTTGATTTTGGAACACTAGATATCAATGCAATCTGGAGATTTATACTGATAGCAGGTATAACTGGAGGCGCAGGAGCAATGCTACTGTACTATTTTGGGCTTAAATCTACTCAAGCTAAAATCTCAACATTTGCCGAGTTGGCATTTCCAATTACTTCACTAATTATTGCCATAACACCACTTAATCCGTATGGAGAAGCCCAAACATTATCTCTTGCCAACCTACTCGGGGTAATTATATTATTCGTTTCTGTTAGCTTAATCAGCTTCAAAAAACCAACTATAAAATAGTATATAAGCACTATTTAGACTTAGTCAAAATAAGAAATATATAGTAAAATTCAATACATAGCTCTTAGTTTTACCATATGGCTACATACAACATTATTGCTAAGCCTTCGCTTAAGCGACATTTTTTTGAGTTTTTTGCGGACGGTATAGTTCTTGCACTTAATATTGCAGGGCTTATATTTGGTCTTAATTATTTCAATGAGGATTTTCACAGCATTATTTGGGGTATTTTTATTTTAGTTCTCGTTATTCTTGTAGCAACAGGAATCTATAGACTACTAAAAACAAAAATGTTTGTAGTTGCACTTAATAAACAAGGAATTGAATTTCGACACGGAGTTTTTACTAAGACTGTTGAATCTATTGACATGCACAGGATCAAGGATTTCATCAAAAAAAGATCAGTGGTTGATCAAATATTTGGACTTGCGAAAATAGTTATTCTTTCAACTGATCAGACCACTCCAAAAGTCACTTTGGATGGACTCTATATGAATGATGCTGAAAAAATTCTTGATTTCCTTCAAATTTATGCTTCAGATTCAATTGTGAAGCATTATATAAACAGAGGAGATAGAGCAGCTCTAGATGCAGCAGTAGCAGCAAAAATGAAAAAAGAAATAGTACGAAAAGAACCTTAGATCACTTTTTCAGCCCAAAAGAACACACACCCATCAGTCCCTACAACTGCTTCATGCAGAATAGTTCCTGGTATGTAAATCCTATCTCCTTTAGAACATTTATATACCTCTGATTCTATTGTAATTTCCATTGATCCTCCTAGAAATGCAAGCAATTTAGTTTCTTTATGCTCGTGTTGATAATAGATGTACCCTGCATTATTTCGAATTTTTAACGGGGTGAAACCTTCAATCTCCATAGCATGAAAAACCTCTTCTTCTGCTTTGCCTGCATAATATCCTTTTGTATATACATTTATTGCCATTGGTAAATCAAGTTTCAAATTTTAGGTGTTTATTATTCAAAATTTATACTAGAATATAGTATCTACATTTTAGAACGTTGTTATATGAATCTCAAACTGCCTATGAAATTGGCTTTTCTTTTACTATCTATTCCACTTCTACTGCTTTCAGTCACAAGATTAAGCCATGCCCAGACTATAAAGTCATCGTGTAATTCTATTCAGCAATTTGACGATATTCCAAACGGACATACATTTTGTGTCTATATAGAGTACCTACTATACCAAGGAGTACTATCAGAAAACCCGTCATATAATCCAGAGGATACACTCAATAGAGGTCAGCTTGCAAAAATGATTGTTACAAGTCTTCAGCTACCTGAAGATACCTCCGGTGATAAATTTCCAGATGTTCCTTCAAATCACACATTCTTTAGTCCAATAATGACGCTTAAGAATTCTGGAATAATTGGGGGGTACCCTGACGGAGATTTTAAACCAGATAACCCAGTAACTCGTGGTGCTCTTATGAAATTCATAGTAAATGCTGCCAAACATAAAAATTCTGGTTTTTTCGATTCTACTATA
The DNA here is from genome assembly GCA_020429465.1 of Candidatus Dojkabacteria bacterium. GTDB lineage: Bacteria > Patescibacteriota > Dojkabacteria > B142 > WJKM01 > JAGQLH01. Next base: position 4,778 of record JAGQLH010000029.1, read on the forward strand.
AACAATATAAATTCAGAATTTAATGATGTACCTAACGACCATTCTTTTGCACCATTCATTGCGTCAGCAGTTGGTGAAAGTAATCAAATTTCGAATGATGTTGCAAAGATTATAAAAGGATATTCTGACAAAACGTTTAGACCAGACACAAATGTTACCCGAGGTGAAGTATCGAAAGCAATTGCAAACACTATGAAGTATACAGAATTACAGAACGCTAGTTGTTCTGACTTCTACTGCCAAGCAGAACTTACTAGTAAATTAGAAAGTGATTTAGAGTCTTACCTTTTTGAATTGATTAATACATCCAGAATATCAAATGGGAAAGGTGCATTAGTATTTAGCGATGGGGCACGTACTGTTGCTAAATCTTGGTCTGGAACAATGGCGCAAGCAGGAGAATTATCCCATCAGTCAAATCTAATAGAAACATTAAACACTCAAGGAGTAGGTGCAAATGGAGCAGGAGAGAATGTAGGATTCCACCAGGTATTAGTTACTTCTGGTAAACAAGGTTATTTCGATGCAGTAAAAACAATACACAATCTTATGATGGCTGAAGTACCCCCAGACGATGGACATCGACAAAATATTTTAGGTGAGAGCCTTGATTTTACACATATTGGAACAGGGATGCATATTAAAGAAGAAGATGCTTCAAGAAATAGTGTTTGGATGACTGAAGATTACTATAAATAGAGAATTTATACCATGTAGGGAATAACAAATGTTATTCCCTACATGTACTAATACTTACTTTTTGCTTTTAGATTTACATTCAGCACAATCACCCCCACACTTGCAATGACGACGTGCAAACATAAATGCACCTCCAATTAATGCAGTATCCTTCAAGAGCGACACCATAGACATTTGTCGTGTTGCTTCTATTTGCATTGCAGGAAGATGCACGAGAAGGATATAAAGTAGTAATAATCCAATCAGTAAATTACTTCCAATTTTCTCATACTGAGAAAGTAAAATTGATCCCCCACCAAGTAACATAACAAGCCCGGATAGGTATACATACATATTACCTCTACCAGGAAGCCATTCTGGCACCATAGTGGCTATACCCTCTGGCTGCAAGAGATGAAATAAACCAAATACAACAAAAGGAAGCCCAAAAAGAACACGGGCTACAAGTCCACAAGGACATTTCTTCATAGAAATAGAAGCTAAGAAGTAAAGTAGCACTGCTTCATATTACAGTGTCTGACTCACTTTAACAGAATTTGGGGATGGATACAAAACTAAGACTCATCTTTAGTTTCACTCATAAAAGGATGTTTTACACCAGATGGTAGAGTAACAGGTTTACGATCAAAAAGACTAGGTACATGTTCAAAACTTTTAACACCATGTAAAACAGTATTAGCTCCTTGAAGCACAGCCAACATATAACTAATTAAATCAAACCTAGAATTATTCCCAGCATCAGCTCTATTTTCTTGCTCAGCCATAGATCATTAATTGATATTTATATTATCCATTATATCGTAAATCTATATACCAACCAAAGTATATAAGATTAATTAGTTACTCGAACTTTACCTGATAATTCTGTATACTACGAAAGTAGTACCATAAAAAGCAGATTATAATGAATGATTCTTCCACTATACTTTCAATACTCACTCCACTTGGTTTACGGCCATTTTTGGATGCAGAACTAAGCGCAATTCATCGAAAACTTAGTAATGCTATATCCATCGGTACACAGAGAGCTTCAGAACCAACAACGTTAGATGGTGGGGTTCTTGGTGTCAGAACTAGTACACATCAAATTTCTCCCAAAGATTTTGATAAAATTCCAGTTGGTAGTAGCGTCATTTCCTGTGCCTATGCAGGTACAAATTGGATCACTACACTGGTATCCAAAACTAAAGAAGGAGAATTGAAAACAGATACTGAAAAACTAACTGAAATTCAAGAATCAGAGCGCAGCTGTACATACAATGAACTCTGTAAAAGAATGGCTGATGAAATCATTCAACTTGCTGAAGAAACTGATATATCTAATACAACTATTCTTGCCATATCATTTGGATTTCCTCACAGTAATGTTTCTACCTCTTATGGTATTGATGCCCAAATAACCTCTCGAGGACTCACCAAGCATTGGGAAATAATCGATCTTGAATCATATGAATCATTTGAACCTCTCGGAAAAACAATTCTATCGTTGCTAAAAAATCACGATAAAACAAAGCATCTGTCATATATATATATTCTAAACGATACTAATGCAGTTTCTCACTTTAGAACTTCTTCTACTGAGAATCAATTACCAGTAGGATTTGTGTTCGGAACAGGAGTAAATGCTTCTCTCGGAGAATATAATCTAGAGATCGGAAAGGTACTACTACCAGAAGACATCGCCAATAGCGATAAAATACATAGTGAGACAGAGAATCTTAGGTTACTTCCTTCCAATGACGATCGAGATGTAATCGAAAATTGGATAGGCGGAGATTTCTTGAAAGATAAAGTTGCGGGAGCATTATCGCTATTAGAAAAAAAACAACAAATACCACAAGGACTTGGAATGTGGTTTGCTGAAACAAAAAATCATTCACTCGTAAGTGATTACGCACAAGGTGGAATCTGTACAGTAGCCAACCATATACAAGTGTCAGAACGTGAGGCTTCAGTACTATGCGAAATCATTACAAATATCAGCTCAATAACCCTTATCCGAGCTTCACAATTAATTGCAACTATCATTGCATCTGTCATACAACACCACACAAAAACACCAAGCCAATTCAGTATCCCTATTGAAGGTTCGGTATTTTGGAAAGGTTATAAGGTTAAAGAAATAACTCAGGATACACTTGGTATGCTTTTACCAAACACCACCGTAAATCCTATAGAAGCATCTGGTATACTCGGCATAGCAACCTATGCCTTAGCTAAACATTCACCAAAATCATAATTTACTTCTCACTACACCCCAATGAAAGAACATAAAACATTACTAATATCTGGAATCTTTCTTTTACTTTTTTTCGTAGCAATAATTGGTTTATCGATTTCTAATAGCAAGATGGAAGAGGAAACCTCACTCCAAACACCTTCAGAGGGAGAACAATTTATAGGTAATGTAAACCCTCCTGTTGAAGCACCAGAAATCAGGGGAATTACAAATTGGATAAATTCAGATGGTGAAACTCTCCAAGAACTAGAAGGAAAGGTTGTCTTAATAGACTTCTGGACATATTCTTGTATTAATTGCATACGAACACTTCCGTATTTGGCAGAGTGGCATGAAAAATATGAAGACGATGGTTTAGTAATAGTAGGATTACATGCACCGGAGTTTGCATTCGAAAAAGAACTTTCCAATGTTCAAAATGCTGTCGAAGATTATGAAATAAAATACCCCGTTGGTCTTGATAATGATTATGCAACTTGGAGAGCATATGAAAACAGATACTGGCCTGCTAAGTATTTTATTGATAGGGAAGGGAATTTACGCCACACACACTTCGGAGAAGGTAAATACTCAGAAAGCGAATTAGTAATTCAAGAATTACTTAAAGAAGGAGGAGAAATTGATGCACAAGATCTTACCGTACGAACCGATGGGGATCAGCCCCCGATTAGTTCAGAGCAAACACATGAAACCTACCTAGGCTATGCTCGAGCTGAAAAATTTACTAATAAAAGCGAAGCATTACACGATGAAATTCATTCGTATACCCTTTCTGAAGAACCAGAACAAGACTATTGGTCACTTGGTGGAATGTGGGAACAAACAGACGAGAAACTTATTTCACGAGAAGATGGAGCACAACTCACTCTTACATTTTCTGCAAAAGAAGTATATCTTGTGATGTCTGCAGCTACCGAGTCTCCTGTAAAAGTTGAGGTCGATAATAACCTAGCAACTATACAGAATCTCGCAGGAGAAGATGTAAACTCTGATAGTGTAGTACTTGTTTTAGAGCCCGATCTGTATCGTATTATAGGTTCTAGTGAATTTTTGGAATCAAGAACACTAAAATTAACAATCCCATCCGGTGTTGAATTAAACGCCTTTACATTTGGTAGTTGATAGATTATAAGGCTATAATCTGGTAAAATATTATAGGGTATTATTAAACTTCCTAATGATTAAAAGCTTTTTTAACTCATATAAATCGAGGATATCTTTATTCCTTGATTCTACAACCAAGCTATTCCAATCCATGCCAAGTTGGCAATGCTACCTGATAGTTGGACTTTTTATGTTCGCAATAGCGTATGGGTTTTATAGTAGGGTAGTTATATCATTCAATCCAGTGACATTTGCCGATGATCAGATTCGTGATGCTACTGAATTTGTGAATATGAGTAGAGGAATGTGGCCTACTCTTGGGCCAATCGTTACAGTTGGAGATAAATTCTCTTATTTTCTACCACCAATCTTTTTCTATCTCATATTTCCCTTTACTTTATTTGGTAATACTCCAAATATGCCATTCATAGTCCACGGAGTACTATCATTCATAACACTATTTCTATTTGCAAAAGTCATATACCTACTATTTGATAAACATCCAAAACCACAAAGATTACTATTTACAGCGTTAGCAATGGCTTGGTGGAGTATTTTCATAGATGATATAGTGAACACCACTTTTGCTTGGAACCCTAGCTCTATTCCCTTTTTCCTTTTAATATTTTGGCTTTTAAGTAAAAAGATCCTCGATGCAGAAAACGACACACTTATTACGTGGTTTTTCTTTGGGCTTGTATCAAGCATACTTATTAGTCTACATACAGTAACATTATTCGCAATACCTCCAGTGATTGGAATCCTGGTTATAAACTACTGGATACGGAAAGTTAGAAGCAAGGAGTGGGGAAGAATTTCCATGCCAGGTGTAAGTCTTATTGTATTTGCACTATTATTCCTACCGTACGTGGACTATGAGAGTTCAACAGGATGGATAAATACCATGAGTGTACTGTCGGCAGTTAGTGATACTACGGGCGGCACATCCACTAGCTTTCTAGAATTATTAGCTAGAGTACCTGCAGACTACATAATAATGATGAAAACAAGCTACTATAAACTAGCAGCAGCAGATCTATTCGCGGGCATAAGCCTTTTAGTTTCAGTGATAGGAATCTTTATATTCAAAGGGAACAAATCACTTTTTGCATCAATTCTTCTAACAACACTCTTTTACTACATAGTTGCATCAGGGTACGATGGAGCTTCTCGAAGTAGATACCAAATACTTTCATGGTTTCTGCCTATAATTACATTTATAAGTGTACTATCAAGAGTGGATCTAAAAAAGTACCTAGGTAAGTATATTCTACTTGTTCTAGGGATTTCAGTATTTATATCTGTAAAAGTAAATCTAGAATTAGGATTAAATTATTTCACCCGATCATATGGAAGAGACAGCTTAATTTCCACAAATGACATAAGAAGAGTTCTTGAGTTCGTTCCGGATGCCTCTGGTATATGCTATCAGTATGATCCTTACATTGATTTAGGAAAGCCATTAGGATTTATAAACGAAGCAGTGACACAAACAACACATGGATTTTCTATGAACTGCGATAACATGGATTACCTTCTTTATCCAAAGAATATCGCCATAGTGAATGAGAACCTCAGTACCAGGAAAAACCACATTCCTGCTCCTAAAGGACCTGTCAAAGTCCTCGATACCGATTCATACAGCCTTTATAGACTTAAAACTAGAAGATAAACCTATAATCCGATTACCTCTTCAGTTGGAACGGGTAGGTCTTCCTCTCGTGGCTCATAGGTAAGAGTAAAGAGTATTGAACTAGTATTCCAATATTCATCATAGGCATACAGTGTAAGCTCATTATCACCTTCTTCTAACTCCCACGGTATTGAAAATTGCCCATTTCTTTGAACTGGATATTCATTACCGTCATTTGCATAATACTCATGAGAGTTAATTTTTATTTTTCGAATCATACTATCATCATTTAATTTTCCGTCTATCTGAAGATAACGTGACTGAGAAGGGGAACTAACGTCTGTAGATAATTCAATCACCGGCGGAGATCTATCAATTACTGCACCAGTCTCTTCTAATTGTTTCCTATATTTCTGAACAATAATTCGCTTGTTGGCATCAGGATCAAGCTCACTAACAGATACCTCATTACTTTCAGGGGAAATAATAACTTTTTGATATTGACCAACTGGCACAACAGATGAGTTTTGCATAATGTCAACACTCGCTTTAAACACCTCAATATTATCAGTTTCTTCATCAATATCAATAAGAAATTCCGCACCCGACTCTGTTGTAAGTATTGAATCTCTTACAGCAACAGTAATCTCCCGTTTACTTTCTTCTGTATCCGATACTGCAATATACATACTTCCAGCGAACTGTCGAAGTGTTAACTCATGCTCATCTTGTGCAAGAAATGTAAATTCGGCATTATTATCTGCAAGAATTTTATCTCCGTGCTCAGATATAATTGTCGTTGCACTCCCGCTTACCTCAACAACATCTCCAATACCAACGATATCTCCTTCCACCGCAGTAATCACTTCCGATGGATCACTCCTTACTATTTTTACAATAGTACTTTCAGGTATCTCAATAATAGAAGCAGCTACCACTTCACTCTTCAATGTCCTTTCATCAAAATTAATAACGACAAAGATAGTAAGTAATACAAAGGCTACACCTAATACATACGAAGTATTCACAAGAGCTACTATTTGTGACCATACAGAACTACTTTTACTTCCTGAAGTAACTTCATTATAAAGTTCTGATTTCAACGACTGCTTGTACTGTGCGTCAATACTTAGATCACCTAAAGGTACCTTTGTATTAGTTAGAAGTTCCTCTAATTTTTGATATTTATTAGTTTCTCTCATTCTATAGTTCCGATTCTTGATTTATAGTAATCGTTAGATAAAAGTTCTTTAAGCGCCTTGAGGGCTCTATGCATTTTCAAAGCTACATTCTTAGATGATGTTTTTAAAATAACAGCTATCTCTTCATTCTCTAGTTCTTGAAAATAACGCAAACTCAATATCTCCTGGTACTGCTCAGGTAATTGCTGAACTGCTTGAACGATAAGTTCTTGTTCCTCATTCTCTAAAATATCCCCATCAGTAGAATACTCAGAAGTACTATCAAATGAATCAGGAATACGATCATAGCTCGCCTTCCGAAATGCATCTATAAGGGTATTATGAGCAATCCTATACAACCAGGGTCCAAATGGATACCCTTTATCTACAAATGAATCAATTTTTTTCATAGCTTTTAAAAAAGTTTCACTTGTAACATCTTCGGTCAACTGTCTATTCCTAGTCCTATTAAAGATATAACCATATATCTTAGGAAAGTAATACTCATACAGTTCATCAAATGCCTCAAGAGATTCTTTTGCTTGTTCAATAAGTAGTTTCTCGCGTTTTACATCCATTAAGCTGATAGTATATCCCGAGTAGTTAGTAGTAACACAACGGAGATTATGAAGTAATATTTCACTAAATTTTATTTATCATTTCGAAACACCATATGGAGTGTAAGGGGATTACGTAATTTATCCTCTGTTTCAGGATACTTCTCTACAAACTCTTCAGTTATATAGGTTTCCTTTATCAAATCAAGTTGGAAACCTGACGAAAGGATATCATTAATATACTTTTCGACTGGTCTGTAATAGAACGGGAATTTAGCACCTTGGAAATTAACCTCCCCACGTTTTTCGCTAAAATAATCGAGATCTTCATCATATTTTATCGAAGTTTTTGAGTATTTTTTGAGGATTGTTCTTACCGGATGAACAACATCAACTGCAAATATACCACCAGGTTTAAGAATCCTACGAATTTTCTTACACACCAGGGGAATAGACGCTATATTCATTAGGAGCATTTTAGCCGTCACAATATCAAATGTATCTTCTTCAAAAGGTATAACCTCTGACATCAAATCACAACGTACATATACACAATTTGTACAAACTTTCTTTGCCTCTGCAATCATTCGTTCTGATCCGTCTAATCCCATCACCGAAGCTCCCTTTGAAGATAATAATCGACAAAATTCCCCATTTCCGCACCCAATATCTAGAATTGATTTACCTGAAACATTACCTAACAATTTTAGGAATCTTGGTGTATCTATTTCTTTTTTGAATGGATCTTTAGTCTCAGAAAGAACACCAAGATAGTATCCCACTCCATCGTCCCATTTTTTCAAATCTAAATTATTCACTTTATTTTGGAGATTTAGTAAAACTTAGTGCTGCAGAATTTATACAGTATCGTTTGCCTGTTGGCTTCGGACCATCACCAAATACATGACCAAGATGGGCACCACAGTTAGAACAAATTGCCTCTGTCCTCACCATGCCATGACTAGAATCCTCTTGTAACTTAATAGCACCTTCTGATACTGCTTTATAAAAACTTGGCCATCCACTGCCTGAATTATACTTCGTATCTGATGAAAATAAATGATCTCCACAGACGATACAGTGGTATGACCCATCTTCATGATGATCATAATATTCACCACTAAATGGCGCTTCTGTTTCACTCATTTGAGTAACCTTATACTGCTGATCAGTAAGTTTTGACTTCAAGTCTTCTTTTTCTTTTGGCATAGATCTATTATTGATATGTATCTAGCATTATAAATTATATACTAGTTCTAAGTATATACCCTTTACCTTTCTTTGTTTCAATATATTTAGAACTAAGCCCTTTCTCAACTAGAAACTTACGTAATTTTGATATTTGTTTATCTATAGCATAATCAGAATATTTATCAAGATGTTTATCACCCCATATAGCGCTCGCGATATCATCACGAGTAACTACTCGATCTTTGTGAGCAGCCAATACACGTAATAATTTATCTAAACTAGGGGTAAGCTCATGAAGATCAATTGTTTGTACACCAATTTGAATATAATCTTCATGCGTTTGCCGTTCAGGTAATATTGTTCTTTGAATATATTTCTCCAATACCGGAATTCCAATTTTATTACTATGCGGAAGAATAATTTTAGTATCCTCTAGAAACTGCCGCTGTAACCTATTAGAAATTGAGTATCGCTTTTTTAATAAAGAATTTAGTACAGCAGTCTGATTAATTTCCCCAATACTTTCCCATGATTCATGTAATTTCCATTCAATTTCATAATTTTCAAATATACTTTGTTCTGAAGGCATCTTCACTCCAGCTTCTATACTGTCTGAAAGAGCAAAAAACAATGCTGGGTTTCCACCTGTGTAGGCATATATTTCCAAAAGTAGCTCATGCGAATATCTATCTCCGTACTTACTCAAAGCTAATTTTAAGAGCTCTTCTTCTGAATATGCAGGGATAATAAAAAAGTTAAAAAAATGCGAAAAGAGCTTATTCATACCTTCATACGCTTTTGTATGATAGGGATTCAAATACTCATCCGAAATAAGGGCACTCGTAACAATAATCTCAGGAATAGTCGCCTGAATAGAAAGTATCTTATCAAGTGTGAAAAAGAATGAGTTGGAGTAATTTTTACATCTATGGAATTCATCAAATACTATAAATATCTCATCCTGCTTATTTGGCATTTTCTGAGATTTAAACATATTCACCCCTGCTTTAAAAATACTGAATGCAGCATAGGGATCATCTATCTGGTCCATCTGCAGAGGCATATACCCAAAAGATTTTAGTATTGCATTCATAACCTCTAGGAGAACATAATTTTCTTCTGAATTTGGGAGATTTATGTAATTCAGATAATGGATCTTGGTACTTTTATGTTCTAAGAAT
>JAGQLH010000002.1 GCA_020429465.1 Candidatus Dojkabacteria bacterium
AATTCCTAGTATAGGTGTACATGAATGATCTTTCATAAGGGGATTGTTTTGGAATGATGTTCGTGCAAGTTCTAGGGAGCCATCTTCCAGTACCACAAGCCATGCCCAGCCACTTCCAAATACTGTACTAGCTTTTTCAGTAAATTTCTTCTTAAATTCATCGAAACTTCCGAATGTAGAATTAAGAGCATCGGCAAGTGATCCGGTTGGTTCTCCGCCTCCATCAGGACTCATAACTTCCCAGTAAAGAGAATGATTAGCATGTCCACCACCATTGTTAGTGACTGCTTGTTTTTTATCGTCAGGTAGTTTGTCTAAACTAGTGAGGAGTTCATGAATATTCATAGAAAGAAAGTCATTATGTCCTTCGAGTGCAGAATTGAGATTATTCACATACCCTTGGTGATGCTTAGAATGGTGAATTTCCATTGTTTGTGCATCAATATGTGGTTCAAGTGCATCATAATCATAAGATAAATCGGGAAGTGAAAACATACGTTGTCCTCCGTAAGAAATAATAGTAATTCGCTAGTACTATCATAACATACCTAAATAGCCTCCACTTTTGGTCGTTTTCGGAGTGTGAGTATAATCAGGGAACCAAGAACGATACAAGCACCAAGTAATTGGGATGGGGTAAACGTCTCACCAAAGAAGAAGAACCCTAAGATTCCTGCAATAATTATCTGGGAAAAGCCAATAATACTTGCAGCCTGAACGGTAATAAGATTGAGTGCTTTAGCAATAGCAATAAATGGTATGAGTAATCCTACTGTTGAGGTATAGACGGCTAAAGAAACATCATTAAATGAGAAATCAGTAAAGGGAATAGCATCCGTAATAAAGAACATGAGAGGAGTGAAAATAATTGCTCCGATTGAAACAAAGAGAGGGACTAATCTATCTGGATAGTGTATTGAAATTGTTCTCATGGTAAAAATATTCACAGCATTAGTTGCAAATGCACAGAACGCAAATATCATACCAAGAGAGATGCCACTGTTATGTTTGATCATTCCAGCAATATCAAGGAAGAGTATAAGTCCAATCATCCCCAGGATAGCAATGAAAATGTTTTGCGGAGAAAATGGTTCTTTGATGACTAATGGAGCAATGAATACAATAACCAGTGGTATCGATGAGAGGATAAGTGTTGTGGCTCCAATAGGGAATGTCACATCAGATAATGCAAGAAATCCAAATATTCCTAAAGCCGACTGTGTAATCATGAACGGAACTGTTTTTTTGTTGAATACAATTTGTGAGAGTAGGAATTCTCTTTTGCTCACAGCATAATATATAGTGTAGAGAAGTATTCCAAGTACATTTGAGAAAATAAGAAATGAAAAAACGTTCGTATCTAGAAATCGGGTAATAACCCCAAGAGTAGCCCAGCAGAAGTTTGCTAACAGTGCAAAAGCTATACCTTTGTTTTCTATCTTCATAATGATAGTTCGGATATATAAAGTGGTTAAATGATACAAGAATGAAGACCGAAAGGAAAGAAATAAACCTAGAATCTTCTGATATAATCAACTAATTACAGAATTTACTAACTATTTATTCAATGAGTAACGTTTCGCTTCGGTTTACAGAATTAGAAAAATACGGTGTCTGGAAAGACTATAGAAATAACTATCCAGGTGGGTTTGGTTGGAGGGGTGATCGGGCATTAAGCAATGTTGAACACCTTGTAATTCACCATTCCGTTACTACCAAAACACGAAATGCAGATAATGATATTGCAAAGATAGCAGCAGAACATATTGATGTGAGAAAGTGGGGAGGTATAGGGTACAACATTGTAATTACGTCAGAGGAAAGAAATGGCTATGCAGTAGTAGGATATGTTGGAGATATGGGATCAATCCGAGCACATACCCCAAACCTAAAAGGGGTGTTTGGAATTCCGGCACGACAAGGAAATGTATATCTTGCTGGAATTTGTATTGTAGGTGATTTTAGAGATCAAACGCCATCTGAAGCCCAATTACGTTCTGTTCATAGAGTTTGCCATGATTTAATCTATGCGGACGGGCGTTTTCCTAAATTGAAGAGCTGGGATAATCTTAGAATGCATAAAGATTTTGATGCGACTGCATGCCCGGGTGATTTTGCAGCGTACCGACAACTTATTATTGATCCACCAAAGCCAGAAGTTGCTTCACTTTCAGAGTATGAATCGGTACTCAAAGCTGCAAAGGATTGGAATGAAGCAGTTGGAGCAAAATATGGAGAAAAAATTCTTGGACGTGTGGATGATTCAAATCTTTCTCGAAATGATTTACTAATTGCTCTCTATCGATATACACAATATCTTCGAAGAAGCCCTGTGGTATAGCTACAGTTGAGATCGTACATAGGTGAGTACGTTTTCCAGCTGTTCAGTTTGTCCAACTTCTTGTGCCATTGCAAGAAAATAGTTTTCAGTTTCTTCGCAATACATTCGGATTTATTAGGGAGAGTACTGATAGAGTATTATGCGGGTATGATGCCACGGCTCAGTGATTCGATAATTTCAGGATTTACGAGTGTGGAAGTATCACCGAGTGAATCCTTTTCACCCATGGCTAGTTTTCTAAGAATTCTTCTCATAATTTTCCCTGAACGAGTTTTTGGCAGGTCAGGAACGATTTGTATTTTATCTGGGCGAGCTATTTTCCCAATTACGAGGGCAATATGATTCGTTAGTTCCGAAATAAGATTTTCTTCGCTGTGGGTATCTTCAATACATTTCACGAATGCGTAGATGCCTTCTCCTTTAATTGAATGTGGATAACCAATTACTGCAGATTCAGAGATGTCGGGATGAGAGTTTAATGCCTCTTCAATTTCTGCAGTACCCAATCTATGCCCCGAAACGTTTATTACATCATCAACCCTACCTATAATTTTAAGTAACCCATCGGGAGATAATTTTGCACTATCACCGGTAAAGTAGGTACCTTTAAATCGAGAAAAATAGGTCCTTTGGAAACGTTGGTGGTCATTGTGAATAGTCCGTAGCATAGATGGCCAAGGATGTGCTATACAAAGAAATCCTTCTGTGTTTGGCGTAGTAATTTCAGCACCGTTTTCATCTAGAATGATAGGCATAATTCCTGGTAATGGATAGGCTGCATAGCCAGCTTTAGAAGGTGTAACTTGTGATAATGATGAGATGAGTATTCCTCCAGTTTCGGTTTGCCACCATGTATCAACAATTTGGCAGTTACCTCCCCCCACAATCGTGAAATACCATTCCCAAGCGTCCTTGTTGATTGGTTCTCCAACACTCCCAAGTGTTTTAAGAGAAGTGAGATCATATGATTTTACATATTCATCGCCAAAGGATTCTAATTTACGAATTGCTGTGGGTGACGTATAAAATTGGGTAACTTTATAATCTTGGCAAATATTCCAAAAACGACCCGGATCCGGGTACGTTGGGACACCTTCAAATAGTATGCTTTGAGCACCAGCAAGTAATGGACCGTAGACGATGTATGAATGACCAGTAATCCAGCCAATATCTGCAGTACACCAATACGTATCATGTGGTTCATAATGAAAAACATTTCGGAAAGAGTATTCAGTATAAACCATGTACCCACCACAGGTATGAACAATACCCTTTGGTTTTCCAGTAGATCCAGATGTGTAGAGAATAAACAAAGGATCCTCAGAATCCATTATTTCAGGGGGACATTCTGCTGGTTGATTATCCATAAATGAATCCCAAAAAATATCTCGTTTTGGGGTCATAGTAACTTCTGAATTAGTCCTTTTATAAACAATAACATGTTCAACAGTCGTTGTTTTAGATGAAAGTGCGGTATCAACCATTTCTTTAAGAGGAATTTCTCCAGGACCACGGAATGCACCATCAGTTGTGATAACTAGTTTAGCTTCTGCATCAATAATCCTATTCACAAGTGCTTCGGACGAGAACCCCGCAAAAACGACCGTATGAACTGCCCCTATTCGGGCACATGCAAGCATTGCAATAACCGCTTCTGGAATCATAGGCATGTAAATACATACTCTGTCACCTTTTGTAATATTGTAAGACTTGAGGGCATTTGCGCATTTGCAAACAAGATCATAGAGTTCTTGATAGGTATAGGAACGAGAGATTTCATCAGGATTATTTGGGATCCATGTGTAAGCAACTCTATTTGAATGTTCTGGTAAGTGGCGATCTAAGCAGTTAACGGTGATATTAAGTTTTCCATTAACAAACCACGATATGGATGGAGTATCAAAGTCGTAGTCTAAAACAGTATCCCAAATCGAGTGCCATTCGAATGTTTGTGCTTCTTTAGCCCAGAATTTCTCTGGAGATTGTATGCTCTGATCAAAAATATTTTTATAGTCTGTAAAGGACGTGATTTGTGTAGTCATAGCACAGTGTGTAGTGATGAGAAATCATACAACCCAAATTCTCTTTTGACAAGCAGTTATGATAAAATACTCTAATTGAATAAAGAACGCGTCTGATTCCGATTACGTCACCGGAAAAATCATAATGATACGCAATGGGAAGAAAACTATAGTAGAACCCATCGGGTAAGCCCGAAATAGCTGTAATGAGTGTTCCTACTCGGTAGGAAAAGTAAGGTGGTACCACCTGATAAAGGTCCTTATCATGTTTTAGATATTTGTTTATCTAGTACTTGATAGGGACTTTTTTATTGTGAATTTTGATATCACGTTTTGTGATTTCAAGTTTGTAAGCTTCTATCAATCATGAAAATACAAAAACAGGCAAGACAGTTAATTGATAACAAAATTTATACTATTCGTAATCAACAAGTGATGCTGGATTCCGATCTTGCTGATTTGTATGGTATTGAAACGAAAGTACTTAACCAGGCTGTTTCAAGAAACAAAGAGCGATTTCCTGAAGATTTCATGTTTAGGTTAACTAGTAATGAGTTCGAATCTTCGAGGTCACACTTTGTGACCTCAACCAATCGGAAGGGAGGTCGTACGTATTTACCCTATGCTTTCACCGAACAGGGGGTCGCAATGTTATCAGGGGTCTTGAAAAGTAAACAAGCTATAGCAGTGAATATCACTATTATGCGGGCATTCGTTGCGATGAAACAGCTCCTGCTCTCTGAGTTTGAGATCAAAAACAGAATAGATATTTTGCAACTGCAACTCGAAAAATTAAAAAATACAACAAAAGACCAAGATACAAAGATTAATTTTATTATTCAAGCAATCGAGAAAATGATAGAGGGAGAAGAGGAAAATACAAAAAAAATCGGCTTCGAAATTAATTAAATTTATTTATTAGGTGAATCATATGTCAGAACTAGAAAAATTGCCAAAAGGAGCATATAAACCAAATGAAACAGAGAAAGAAATTCTCAAATATTGGTTGGACAATAAATTTTACTCTCCTGAATTTACTTCGGAAGAAACTTTCTCTACTGCGCGTAAAGGGGAAAATCGGGAAACATATACCAATATACTACCCCCTCCAAATGCTAATGGGAATCTGCATCTTGGTCATATGTCAGGGTATGCATACCAGGATTTAATGGGACGATATCAAAGGATGAGAGGAAAGAAAGTACTATTACTTCCAGGAAAAGATCATGCGGGAATTCAGACTGAAGTTGTTTTTGAAAAAGAATTAGAAAAACAAGGAACATCTAAGCTAGAAATTGGAAGAGAGTCATTTTATGATAAATGTTTTGATTTTTGTATGGAGAATGGTCGAATCGCTCGAGAACAAGAACAAAATTTAGGGCTTTCTGCAGATTTTGATAGAGAATTATTCACATTGGATCCGAATATTGTGGATGAAGTACTACAAACATTTGTAGATATGTATAACGATAAATTAATTTATCGGAGTAAACGACTCATCAATTGGTGTGTGCGATGTCAGTCAGCACTTGCAGATATTGATACGGAGTATAAGGATTCTGAGACAGAATTTTTCTACTTTAAGTATGGTTCAACTTCTCCATCGGAATATGCACTCCATGTAAGGGATACCTACGCAGGCAAAGAAGTAGAAGTGAAAATTGAGAGATACAAAGGGATGGAATACACGGGGAAAGATGGGAAGACAATTGAGTGGGAATTTGATTACTATGGTGAAATTGAGGGGGATATAAACCCAGCAGATGGAAAAAATCTTGATGTAATTTTATTAGGATTTGAAGAAGGGCTCAAACCAGGAACAGTTGTAAAAGGAAAAGCCGTCGGGATTATGATGAGGATGGATGGTGATTATAAATTGATGGTTATTAATGAAAATAATAAAGACCTGAAGATGTATAAGGAGTTTGGATGGCATTTTGATCATTTTTCTAAGTATTTTGCAGGTGTACATATTCGTGAGTTCGAGAAACAACCAGAAGACCATTACTATACTGATGGAGTAATACTCGGAACGGTACGTCCAGAAACAAAATTTGGTGATACCGCAATTGCTGTTCATCCAGATGATAAACGTTACGAAGACTTGGTAGGAAAGGAGATGGAAGTAGCAACGCTTAATGGTCCAGCTATGATTAAAGTTATCGCTGATGAATCAATTGATCCTGAATTTGGTAGCGGTGCGATGAAAGTAACACCAGCTCACGCACCTGATGACTGGGATATTGCTATGCGGCATCCAGAAGTAATGCCGGAGAAACAAGTAATTAATTTTGATGGTAAGCTCAATCATCTTGCGGGGAAATACGAAGGTATGGGCGTCAAAGAAGCTCGCGAAGCAATGATTCCAGATATGGAAAAATCAGGTATTCTCGTTCGACTTGATCGAGGTTATAAAAATAGGATTCAAATTTGTGAACGATGTAAACATCAAATTGAACCACTCATTTCATACCAGTGGTTTTTGGATACAGCTCCTTTAAAGGCAAAAGCAAAGCAGCTGGTTCAAAATGATGTGACAAATATAATGCCGGAAGGAAAAGAGAATGTGTATCTTAATTGGATGGATACTCCAGAAGACTGGTGTATTACCCGGCAATTGTGGTGGGGGTATAGGGTACCTGTTTGGTACAAAGTTCAGCCGGAAGAATATATTACGGAAACGGGAGAGGTAAAAGAAAAAATTGGTGACAAAATCATTGAAAATTTGGATGATTATTCAGATATGATTCATGTGGGACAGGAATCTCCAGGTGAGGGATGGGTTCAAGATGAGGATGTTTTGGATACTTGGTTTAGTTCTGGACAATGGCCAGTAGTAACTTTGGCAGCTAATGGAGATGATTTTGCAGAATTCTATCCAACACAAGTTATGGAGACTGGATGGGATATTTTGATATTCTGGGTAACTCGAATGATGTTACTTTGTCCTTATAAAACTTCAAAACTCCTAGGGAAGGAATTCGATGATCTAAAAGAAGAGGATATCGCACCATTTAAAGACGTATACCTTCATGGATTGGTGTTGGATAAGAACGGCTCGAAAATGAGTAAATCGAAAGGAAATGGAATTGATCCATTCGAAATGATGCAAAAATATGGGACAGATGCATTGAGGCTTAGTTTTATTGTGGGTAATAAAGTAGGTCAAAATTACAGACTATACGAAGAGAAAATTCAAAACTTTAGGAATTATTGTAATAAAATCTGGAATGTTTCTAAATTCACCCTCATGAACCTGGAAGGCTTTACTGCTTTGAGTATTGAGCGACCAGAATTACCATTTGAAAAAGAAGACCTTGAGATGCTCGAACATATTGAAACACTTGCTGCAGATTCTACAACAAGAATGGAAAGTTTCAACTTCGGTGTTGCAGCCAATGAACTTTATGAGTCTGTATGGCATACATTTGCAGATATTTACCTAGAGCAGGTAAAGCAAAGGATTTATACGAAAGATCGTGATGGAAATCCAATAAACACAAGTAAAGAAGCTCAAGAATCCCGGAAAGCAGCGCAATGGGTACTATGGAAATCACTCGATACCTATTTGCGATTATTACACCCATTTATTCCGTTTATAACAGAACGAATCTGGAAAGCATTTCCGAAAGTGGAAGGAGAATCTTCTACATTGCTTTATGCTCAATGGCCAAATTAGAATTTGAATGTATGGGTATTAGTAAATATGCTGTAATAGCATAAGTACAGATATTCCTGTATCTGTTGTAATATGTGTATGGGGAATTACCCATACATATATTGCAACATGAAACTAATTGATCGCACAACTATACTTGTTTATTTCTTAGTACTTCTAGGGATAGCTGCAGTGATGAATCCTCTGCAAGCCCAAGAAATGCAGGACTTAGAACTTACCGATGTGCATAGTTCTTCCATACCTTCTTCTACTGTTGAGACAGTCGAGGTGATCTTGTACGCCCAAGCTAAAAATAATAGTGATCGTGATATTTATGGGTATGTACAATTTCAATTAAATGAATCGGATTATGGAGAGAAGCAACCGATATCCGTACTTTCAGGACAAACAGACAGTGTATTTTTTAAAACGCTGCTTCCCCCAGGTAACCAAATAATTTCAGCATATATACTATCGGAAGATTCTCAAATAGAATTTGATAAGGAGGTTGTAAAGGAAATATTTGTTGATAGAGATTATGATGGAGATAAAGTTGGAAACCAGGAAGATCCGGATGATGACAATGACGGATTACTAGATGCAGACGAAATATATCAGGGAACTGATCAATTTAATCCAGACTCAGACGGTGATGGAATCCCTGATGGAAAGGATTCGTATCCATTGCGTATTGGGGAACCTACGGTGCTTTCGGATAATGATGCTATTTTATCGGAAGAAGAAGTGGTTATAAACAATGAAGTTCCAGAAGAACATGAGGATCAAATTACGGGAAACAGTACACCGATTGACTCTGATAACGATGGACTTTCAGATGAAGATGAAATACGATTCAAAACTAATGTGGAGAAAGTTGATACAGATAATGACGGATTGTCTGATGGGGAAGAGGTACATGAATACTCTCCTGATCCACTATCCCCAGATTCAGATAATGATGGATATATGGATGCAGAAGAAGTAGAATTGGGTACGGACCCAAGGGAGTTCGAATGGTTTAAAAATATTATCACATATCAAAGATGGATCCTATTGATTATTGCTGGTTTGATTTTTGTACCGATTGGGATTCTTTTACTCGTGTTAAAAGAAAAACAGTCGCATGATGAAGAGACTGATAAACTACTACGCACACATTCTCGAAAAAAGAGCGTAACCGTTCTATCTCGAGAGAAACATTAATACTTAATATATTACATACGTATACATGGAATATGAGACCAACCATGAATCAGTGGAAGAGCGAGTTTCAAAAACTCAGAGTAAAAAAGGGCTAAATTTTGTCGTTGTCCTTGTCATACTGGGGCTTCTTGTTGGTGCAGCATTTATCTTTTTTGGCAGAAACCAAGATGATGCAAGTACGGCATTAGATAATACAGATGATCGACAGTCTGAAACAATGGAAACAGAGTCAGGTGCTGTTATGGAAATTAATAGAGTAGAAGGAGGTGAAATGGTACCCGAGGAGGGCAGTATTTCTGTGATTCTTAGTGAAACTGAATTTTTTGTTGCTGCTCCTGATGATGCTCAATATGGAGAAGTAATTACAGAAGATGGGGTTACAGTAACTCGAGTCCAAAATGAAAATTTCTCATTGGATATGGGAGTTGTACAAGAAGAGGGCTTAAGCTCATATGCTTCTTACTCTTCGTTTGGAGAAAATACATCACTTGGGGGAGACCTCGTTCAAGTTCGTTTGCTAGATACTGAAAATGTATTCAAATATGTTCTAGTTGGTGAAACATTTGAAGCAAGTGGAGAATGTGGATCAGAATTACCTGCTCCATGTGGGGATAATGCACTTACAATTGCTGAAGTAGGTAATTTTGATTTTGTATGTACTGCAGCAAATGATCTCGGAAAACAACAATGTAACGATATTATGAGGAAACTGGTAGTTACAAAATAATATTAGTATTTTTGTGTAACATAAAAGAGGATAGTACGTCTTATAAGTAATTAAATTTGTAACTATTATCTATGAAAATTACCATTACAGCACTATTTGCAGCATTAGTCCTACTAATACCTTTATTTGTTACTCAAGCATTCGCATCCTTCCCAGATGTTCCATCGGACTATTTATATTACGATGCCATCAATTACGTCCAGACAGAAGAAGTAGTATCTGGATTTACCGATGGTACCTATCGTCCAGAAGATCCAATTACCCGAGCTGAATTCACAAAAATCATTGTGAATGCAAACCTACCATCAGTGAAAGATGGTATCGATTTGGCCCTAGGGTATCCGGAAGTGGCATATGATGTAAATGGACCAGTGTATTTAGTAAGAATCCCAGAGGATGATCCAAATAATTTCACAGGAAGTGAGATTTTATACTATGAACAATGCATTTATTATAAGGGGTACGCAGATGGTGGAGATGAGGTTTTATCAGTAGTACCGGTATTTAATGATATTCAAGCAGATCATCTATTTGCCAATTATCTCTGTTATGCCAAAGAAATGGATATAGTTGGGGGGTACACAGATGGTAACTTCTACCCAGATAATCCAATCACGGTAGGAGAGGCAAGTAAAATTATTGCAAATGCCTATGGACTTACAGATCTTGATAGCGGCCCTGAGGGAGATATTTTCAAACCGTTTATAGACGCATTAGTAGAACAAAATGCAATTCCAGAGACAGTCATTGATATTGATGATATTTTGACACGTGGAGAAATGGCAGCATTTGTGTATTACCTTGAGACAGATAATGATTCCAGCGTAGATATAAACTAGGGTGGTTTAAAGTGGGTGGTCTATGAGAATATGTATCAGGAGGGAGATATATTTACAGTCGAATGTCCAGAATCATGGTATTTTAGTGATGTATATACAGAGGGGCAGGTTGGAGAGGAAATTGCATCGTGTACATCGCCTTCAGGCACAAAAGTGAGTTATTTTAATCCAAATCTTGAACACTCTATTGTTTGTAATGGTGAGTATGTTCAAATAGCTGAAAATATAAGAAGATATAAATTCGAGGAGGATGTATGGCAGGTATTTACATATTCTAAATACTCTACCGATGGATCTACATCGAATTTAGCTCAAGGGCATATAACTGGAGTGTGGTCCTGGGGTATATCTAATACAAATACTAATGATTTAGTATCTGCAGATAGAATTGTTTCAAAAAATCTAGGGGATATTCTTTAATTATTTTGCAATAAAATATGACGATAAATGACAGTAACTCAAGCAAAACATCTTCACCAAGTACAAACAAGTCTTGGCTTTTTCTACCATTGGTGATCATAGCGTTCTTTACCGGTGGATTAGCAAGCTATGTTCTTATTCCATCAACCTCGACTAGTTCTCAATCTGAAGTAGTATCGACCTTTGTGCAAAATAACAATGTCGAAGATCAGATAATTAGCATAACCGAGCATGATACCCTACGAGTAGAAGAAGTTGTTGAAGGTTTAGATGGTCGATTTGATTTTTATCGTAATTCGGATGATGTGTTAGTTTTTTCTCAATCAAATCCGATTAATGATCCCCATAGTAGGAATCAAGGATGGATAGGTAAATTAAGTGATAACGGACAGTATATTATAATTCAACGCTCTAGTTATGGTGTGCTGAGAGGACAGATTGCATCTCATTTCGCAATCTATGAATATGACTTCAAAACTAATGCGATAACACATCTCTTTGACGCTGGTCGTATAAATCCTATCGAAATGCTTGGTGAGCATAACGATCCAATTTATGATAATTGTACAAGCTATGAGGATGGTTATTTTACAATACGTGATACTGTGGATTGTAGAAACGAAAGTAGAATTGAACAATATGTTGAAACCATTGAATTTATAGAAGAGCTAGTCAATCAATATTCTGAAGAGTATATTAGTGTGCAAGTGTGATGATCTGACAAATAGCGTTACAGAGGTAAAGAGATAAAGAAAATCCCGGATATCAAGATGGATTCTTGATTCCGGGATAGCTTCGACTAAAAAGGATCAAGTTCGTCGATGACGAACTTGATCCTTGAGTTTCACTACATCATTCCAGGCATTCCCATTCCACCACCCATACCTCCACCAGGCATTGCAGGTTCATTGTTCTCTTCAGGAACATCTGTTACTACAGCTTCTGTTGTAAGTAAGAGCATTGATACTGAGGCTGCATTTTCTAAAGCCATTCTTGTTACTTTCACTGGATCAATAATTCCATCCTTTACCATATCTACCACTTTATCTTCACGTGCGTTATATCCTTTACCTCCGCCTACACTGTTTAAGAATGCTGCAGGTTCTTTCCCAGCATTTACAAGGATCTGTCTAAATGGAGCTTGAAGAGCTTCTTTTAGAATTGAAATCCCAATTTCTTCATCTCTTACCACTTTAACGCTGTCGAGTGCTTTAACTGAATCGAGAAGGGCAATTCCACCACCTGGTACAACTCCTTCTTCTACAGCTGCACGTGTAGCTGCAAGTGCATCATCAAGTCTATCTTTTCGTTCTTTTAGCTCAACTTCTGTAGCCGCTCCTACTTCTAGAACAGCAACTCCGCCAGATAGTTTTGCTAGTCGTTCTTGTAGTTTTTCCTTATCGTAATCACTGTCAGTGTTTGCTATTTCTTTTTTGATAACTTCAACACGACCATCAATTTCTTTCTTGTCTCCTTTTCCTCCAACAATAGTAGTTGTGTCTTTACTTGAAACCACTTTTTCTGCTCGTCCAAGATCACTTAGTTCTGTTGATTCAAGTTTTCGTCCAACCTCTTCTGAGATCACCGTTCCACCGGTAAGCACAGCAATGTCTTGAAGCATAGCTTTTCGTCGATCACCAAATGCGGGTGCTTTTACTGCAAGAACATTAAGTACTCCTTTAAGTTTATTAACAATAAGAGTAGCTAGTGCTTCTCCTTCAATATCTTCAGCAATAATTACAATATCTTTTTTACCAGTCTGAGCAATTTTTTCAATTACAGGAACAAACTCTTTTAAGTTTGAAACTTTCCCATCAAAAATGAGAATGTACGGATCAGAAATTTCTGCACTCAAATTATCTCCATTAGTTACAAAGTATGGAGAAACATACCCTTTGTCGAATTGCATTCCTTCTACAGTTTTTATTTGAAGTCCAAATGTTTGTCCTTCTTCCACTGTAATAACACCATCTTTACCAACTTTATTCATTGCTTTTGCAATAGCATCACCGATTTCTGTATCTCCATTTGCAGAGATAGTAGCAACACGTTTAATGTCCTCGTCATTTTGAACAGTTGTTGCAGATTTTTTAAGTGTAGCAATTACTGAGCTAACTCCTTTTTCAATACCTGTCCGGATTTCCATAGGATTTGCTCCAGCAGCGATATTTTTAAGTCCTGTTGTAATGATTGATTGTGCTAATACTACAGCAGTTGTAGTTCCATCTCCAGCAGTATCAACAGTTTTTGTTGCTGCTTCTTTTACTAATTGTGCACCCATATTTTCCAAGTTATCAGCAAGTTCAATTTCCTTTGCAATGCTTACTCCATCTTTTGTAATAGTTGGTCCTCCAAATGATTTCTGGATTGCTACATTTCGACCTTTTGGTCCAAGTGTCACTTTTACAGCATTTGCGAGTTTATCAACTCCTGTTTTGAGGGCTTTTCGTGCTTTCTCATCGTAATTAATATCTTTTGCCATTTGCCTTATGTGTAATAGATTAAATAGTAATTATATGGATCAACGAATTAGCCAATTACAGCTAATACTGCATCTTCATCCATAATTAAGTAGTCTTCTCCATCAACTTCAAATTCTTCAAGTTTTTGGGAATATTTTCTAAAGAATACAACGTCACCAACTTTAACAGTGAAATCAATCTTTTCTCCAGTTTGAGAAAGTCTTTGTGTTCCAAGTGCAATAATTTCACCTCGCTGTGGTTTTTCTTTATCAGCGGTGTCAGGTAAAACAATTCCAGACGGGGTAGTGGTATCTTGTGTAATAGGTTTAACAAGAATATTCCCACCTACAGGGGTAATCTTTGGCTTTGCCATAAGAAGTCTAATCTAATAAATAATGTAAGTGAAAAAAATAAAACTCTTATAAGAGTTTCTATATGTTTGTAGTAAAAAGTGCTATTTAGCAGTCTCAGTTTCAAACTGATAAGATCTTACCAAGAGAGTGTGAATTTTGTCAATGTTGTAGGTCGTGGCTGTTATTTAGTTATTCAACAACAATGACTTCAAAGCGATCTGGCGAGGTTGGGATGACTCTAAAAAAAGGAGGTGAGAAAAAAGGAGATATAGAGACCTCAGCAATTTCTATTTCCTCTTGATCTTCAAGTTTCGATTTAGCTTCAGCAGGGGAAAGTCCCTGTATTTTTGAGAAAACCTCTTCTGTATCGATAATAGCTGGTACCGATACTGATTTTTTGATAGTAAAGATAGCTTTGCCATCTTCTTGGAGTTGAAGATTATCAATTTCAATTTCAGTAGAATCGAGTAGAAATTCCGAAGTTTCCTCACCATATTGCTGGGTGATAATATGATTTGCTATTTGATTTATATCGTCTTTAGCAACAACGAGTACCTTCATTTGGTATTCGAAATTAGTAATATCAAACTCCTTAGCTTCTTCTCCTACTGGAATAGATGTCTCGAGGACAACTTCCTCGTATACTTCACTACCAGGAATAATTATTTCATCATCTGATAGTTCGTTGGCTATTTTTTCTGTAAGGGAAGGTTCGATTGATTCTATTAATTTGGTTTTAAGTGTATCTACGTCTTCTTGTGACACAACAGTTATGAGATCTGAGGTACCTCCTTGTACTTTTTTGTAGATTCTTCCACTCACCTCTGAGCTTGTTTTATATTCTGCTATTTTTACATCAACCCCCGAAACATTATATTCATCTCCATAATCTGAAGCTACTATAGGCACGTTCTCCAATGTAAAGAATGATATATCGCTGTATTTAGGCTGAAGTACGACTTGCTCAGCAAGGGTAAACACGAGATTGTCCGATAGAGTAGTTATAGGAGTACCAGCTTCTAGTGTAATTTGATCATTTGTCTTGTTTGTAATATCAACTAACCCAGTTGCCTTTTCTCCAGCGTTCGCTTCTCCCGTAGCGAGGGCGCTTTCGGATACCGATTCGGATATACTTACTTCGTGCATTGGGGCGACTTTATCTTCAAGTTGAATAGATGAGACATCGCGTGATGCTTCTGCTTGTTCAGATATAGAAATTGATTGGTCTTGAGTTGTGATCTCTACTGAAGCCTTTCTTAATACATAAGAAAGTCCTATATATAAGAGGATCCCAATGATAATCCAAGTAGCATACTTTTTGATTAGAGGAGATGTATTTCTACGAGTACTACGTGGAGATACTTTCTGCGATTTTTGTTTAGGTTTTGAATTGTTGTGTTGTCTTCGTTGGGCTACGAAATGTTCCTTTGGTTTGGGTGGGTCTAGGGGAATATGATGGCGAATATCTTTTACAGGAATGTTGATGTCTTCTTCTGATTCAGTTTTATCTTCATTAGTATCTACAGGGTTGATTGGTTTTTCTGGTACCTCAGGTGAACTTTTTTTTTCCTCGGGTGGTTTGATATCTTCTTCAATCATAGTAATGTCTCCACCTGCAAATATGCTAAAACCTCCTTTTTCAACGAGACGTGTCGGCGTAATTTTTTGTGTCGGTAGAGTAGGAGTTGTTATCTCAAAATTACCCGCATCTTCCGGATCTGAGTGTGTGTATTTGAATTCAGGACGAGGTTCGAGATTTTCTAAAGGTGTATTTGATTCCTTTCGTGCTGCAATAAGCTTTTCTTTTAGTTCCTTTCGGCTTTCCGTAAGTGTAGTAATGAGAACCTGTGCATCTTCCCATATATAGTCATTAACACTATCAACTTTTTCGAATGCAAGTAAATGTGTCTCTTCTGATTTATTCTGAGCTAGTTCACTACTCGTAATAAGAATTACTACCTTTGAAGTATCGGTAAGTTCTCTAGAAATCAACTTCAAATTGACAATGCTACTCGTGAGCGATGCATGTTTAGGAACAACTAGTAATACACGATCTGAATCCGCATGTAGTATCTTTTCAATTATGAAGACAATATCCTCATCTGCATCAACAAAAATTTTGGTACTCGCTGTTTCGCGTGTTCGTTCTGACATGGTTTATAGTAAGTTCTTTATATGCTCAAAAGAAATGCTGGTAAGCGCTGCTGGTGCTACATCTCCTGTACCAATCATCATGCCCGTTCTATCTTCAATATGTTCAATTTGATTTGGGTAAATATGATTAATTTTAGGGAATCTTTCGAAAGGTAGTACAGTGAGCCAAGGATATGCCATTAGAGCTTCTTTTAGTTCAGGTAGCTCAGATCCACCACCACTGAGGTGAATTTCTGTAGGGAATGATTCCACTTCTTTGAATTCTTCCAGTGCAATTTCCATAGCTTCAGACCAGAGGTGTGCATCTTTTGCAATTGCCACCTTCACCTTTTTCTGTGTTGTCTCTTGTACTTTTCGTAATGCATAATTAATTTTTAATTCTTCTGCGTCATGTAGCTCAAGATTAAGCGCTGTAGCGATGCGTCGTGAGAATACTCGCCCTCCAAATGCAACCATCTTAGTCCCTAAAATACCACCATCTTGAATAAGTGCAACATCTGAAGTACCTCCCCCTACATCGATAAAGATGGAAGAGAAGTCTGATTTATGTGAACCTTTAAACATTTTTGCAATCGCATAGGGTTGGACATCGATAGTTAATATTTCTAATTCGAGTCTATCTGCGATCTCATACAAGGAGTTAATGTGGAGAGAGGGTGCAAATGTCGAGAATACACGGTAGCTTACTTCTTCACCAGTAAATCCAATGGGATCATCCACTTTTACGCCATCAATATACGTAGAGTCTATATGACTCATAATCTCTTTAATTTTATTAGGAGAAGTCCCCATTTCTTCCGCAATATCTTCAATGGAGTCTGGGAATGCCTGCTCTCGTACACTTTCAACAACATCTTGTAACTCATCATGTGTAATCCTTTCGTCTGGGTTCTCTCGTTCGTAATTCGCAACGATACTAACCCCTTTTACAAGTTCACCAGAGATACCCATGGTAACAAATTCAGGGAATGGACACTCTTCTCCAAGGATTTTATCTGCAACAGCAAGTGCTTCTCCGATTCCTCGATCGGCAGCAGAACAAACATGTTCAATATTTACCACCATCGCTCCCTCCATTGCTTTGCTATGTTGTTTAACTCGGGAATATCCAATGATCTCAGCGCCATTGTCATTAACACGGTAGATAGCTGATTTTATGAATTCAGTACCCACGTCAAGCGTCAAAAAAACGCTTTCTTCAGTAAAGAGCGAATCTTTTTCTTGTTTTTGCTTTTTAGAAAATAACGAAAATGCCATAATAAGATGTACCTTCTACATTTGTCAGAGATAGCTTAACATCACCCGACTATGAGAGTAAAGAGTATGTATGTATGATGAAGGTGTAAATATTCGAATTAGTAAATATACAGTATGTATCCTAGTATTAAAGTTAGAAAATATATTCAGATCGCAACAGTTGTTTTTCCTCTTATCATTGTAACGGTACTTTGGATTGGGGCTAAAATTGCATCGGATTCTCCGCTAAGCTGGATGGAAATTCCTCGCTATACCAGTCAGATTATTTCCCTCTGGGCAATCATATTGCTCGCGATGGATTATCTTCTTGCCGCACGGGTAAGGATATTGGAAAGGGTGTTTGGTGGACTCGATCAAACGTATAAATTACACAGACTGCTTGCTGGAGTTGCATTCGCTTTTATAATTGCACATCCAATCCTTCTTATTCCAGGTGCCATGGATAGCTTTAGTCAGGTAATGACGCTATTTATCCCGTTCCATCCAGAAGGGTTCCCAGCAAAAACTGCAGGAATTATTTCGTTGTACAGCTATATAATTTTGATTTTGTTTAGTTTTTTCAGATTTCTTCCGTATGATGTGTGGAAATTCACCCATAAGCTTCTAGGGATTCCATTTCTTTTTGGATCTTTCCATGCATTGAATGCATTTAGTGATGTTCGAGCATATCCTCCGCTCAAATTTTGGGTAGCGCTATGGATTGTAGTGGGGATAGGTTCGTATCTTTATAAATTAGTACTATATGATGTAATTGGACCACGGTATCGTTACAAAGTTAAAAAACATACTAGGAATGGGAGTACGTTCGAATTGTTTTTAGAACCTGTAGGGAGAAAAATGAACTATGAGCCGGGACAATTCATTTTTATGAAATATAAAAATCATGAAATTATTCCAAACGAGAAACATCCGTTTTCTATATCTTCCCCACCATCAAAAGACTTTCTTAGAATTTCGTACCATGTTTTTGGAGATTACACTACAATACTTTCTCAAAATGCAAAAGAGGGTGATTTCGTAGATTTGTATGGTCCATACGGAGAGTTTACCTCATATGTTTATGGAATGTATAAAAAACAGATCTGGATAGCAGGAGGAATAGGGGTAACCCCTTTTTTAAGTATGTTGCATTACGAAGCATTCAATTCCGATTCAAAAGAAATTTACTTCTATTATTGCAATAGAGATGCCCGAGATCATACATATTACAATGAAATAGCTGACCTTATGAAACGTGGGGATGATACCCTTAACTTTGGTTCGTGTCTTACTTCTCAACGGGGAAGATTGACTGCAGATCAAGTGATTCAAATGATAGGGGATGTTTCTGAGTATGTCGTTCTTATCTGTGGGCCAAAAATTATGATGCAAAGTTTGAAATCACAATTTATTGAAAAGGGCGTACCATCACATAAGATAATTTTTGAAGACTTTGGATTTGTATAGTGACAAATGTTTATGTGAATTTGAGGTATAATTGCATCAATTAGATTGTACTATATAACATGGAAATAGGAATAATAGGTGGTGGAGCAGCTGGAATAATGGCTGCAATTGTATCTAAACGTTCAGCCCACTTCAGCAATGTCACCCTGATAGAAAAAAATGAACAAATAGGTAAAAAAATACTTGTGTGTGGTGCAGGTAGGTGTAATCTGACAAATCGAAAAATAAAACCAGATCGCTACTATGGTGCCCCAAAGCAATTTATTGGGACCGTACTCAACCAATTCGGGAGTGAGCAAATAATTGATTTTTTTGAGAACCTTGGTATCGAAGTATACGAAGAGGAGAAAAATGGAAAACGAAAAGGGAAAATTTTTCCAGTAACAAATCAGGCAGCAACTATTGTTGAACTTTTAGAAAGTGAGTTAAAGAGGTTAGGAGTCACTGTTTTAACCGAAACAGAGGTCAAAACACTTGAATACGATTCTTCTACTGAAAAGTTTGTAGTTGAGACTACAGAGAGAGAATTAAATTTCGACAAGTGCATATTAGCAGCTGGGGGAAAAACATATCCAAATCTAGGTGCAACAGGTATTGGATACGAACTAGCTAAGAAGTTTGGACATACAATTATTGAGCCAGTACCTTCTGCAATCCCGTTACGAGTTGATCACTGGCTTATGCCTCGATTGAGTGGTGTACGAATAACCGCAGAGGTTACTTCCATCATTGATGGCGAAGAAGTTCATTCGGATACTGATGAGATAATGTTTACAAAATTTGGTATAACTGGACCTGCGATACTTAATATTTCCCGAGAGATTTCTGTACATATTAATCGTGAAAATAAACAAAACGCGAGGATGAGAGTGAATGTGTTCCCTGGGAAGTCATTTGATGAAGTATTTTCATTGTTTCAAGATCGTTGGTTTGCCCGTCCAGATCAGGAAGTATTGTTTAGTCTGTATGGGATTTTACCTAATAAATTCTCACAAACTATTTTGCAATTTCTCCGTATTGAACCAACAAGGCATAATGAATTATTGACTACAGAAGAAAAGAAGCAAATAGTACAGGTTTTGCAATCATTAGAAGTTGAGGTAGAAGCAACACGAACATGGAATGAAGGTGAGTTCACTGCTGGGGGGGTATTTGTAAAGGAGATTCATCCGCAGACAATGGAATCAAAAATAATACCTAACTTATTCCTTGCAGGGGAAGTAGTTAATATCGATGGAGATGTAGGAGGGTTCAATCTTTCATGGGCATGGGCATCTGGGTATGTTGCTGGTGAGGCAGTGGCTAGTGGTGTTGACTAAAATCTGTTAGAATTCGAGTATTTAGTACCAGCTTATTTTTCACTATAGCAAGACATATGGATGATATAACACCGGAGAATTCAGGCGAGAAATTGGATGATTTAACCGTGTCTAAAGATGAGGAACTTTCCTTAACGCCAGATATTGAAGATGATACAGTTAAGCCTCCTGTTAAAGAACCTAAGAAAAAACCCAAGACAAAGCTTCTGGTTATGATTCTTCTTCCATTGCTTTTTTTGTGCGTAAGTACTTTTGTATTTCTCCTCGTATCTGCATTTCTAAGAGTTCGTAACGCCGAGACTGCAGAGTATAAAAGAGTTATGCCTGAAGTTCAAGATGTTGTAAGCATTGAATTACCCTTGAGTGATGTACAGATCATTGAAAGTGATACATCTGAAATGAATATCTCACTTCAAGGACCAGAATACTTTATAGCAAGCTTGCGTTTAACAGAATTCTTTTCAACTACAAAATTAGGAACAAGATATTTCTCTCCAGCTTCTTCACCTTTTATTCGTATGTTTTCGCGTGATGAACAGCTTTCAGGAACGATTAGTATACCTACAGGAGTTGCCTTGGAGCTTATTGTAGATAATGAATCAATTATACGTGTAGATGGTGTATCTACAACGTATCAAGTAGAAGCAGATGGGGATTCGCAAGTAATTATTACCAATAGTAGTGTTGAGAATGGTATTTTTTCTCTCAATAGTAATGCACATGTTGAAATTGCGGATTGTCAGGGCAATCTTTCTCTTGTTGTGAAAGATAAGGGAGATTTTGTAGCTGAAAAATGCCTATTGGAAGAGATAACGATAGATGTTGATGGTACAGGTTCAATTGAAATACAAGATGGGACCATTACAAATGGGTTTATTTCAATGTCAGGAAAAGGATCAATAGTAATTCCTCGTCCATCAGAACGCACAAGACAAGATGTCGATGGCACGGGCGAAGTTCAGTTTTTAAACTAAGTTTCGATAACAATTTTATGAAAAACTCACATGCTACGCAGGCTAGGGAGACACTGCAGTTGGTACGGGAAAAATTGGATGAGAAATTAGACATATTTTTTCAACAGTTATTTAAGGATATCAAACAGAGTTACTCGGAGTATTCGTATGAGTCTTTTAAGCCGCTGTGGGATGTAACGGCAAGAGGTGGAAAGCGACTCAGGGGGTCATTTGTAATCAAGACATATGAGTTAATTGCACATGATATTCCAAACAGTGTGTATGATATTGGTATGGCAATAGAGATGACACACGCATATTTACTCATTTTGGATGATATTGCAGATCGATCCAATCAAAGAAGAGGTGGTAAGACTGCTCATAAAATGATTGAACGGTATTACAAGGAAAATAAAACCTTTAAGACTGTAGATGCAGAACATTTTGGTAATTCAATTGCGATCTTTGTAGCATTAGTAAACCAGCATTTAGCATCCAATGTGATTTTAGATAGTTCATTCCCAGTAGAGAAAAAACTCGAAGTTCTACATTTTCTTAATAGGACTATCTATGAAACTGTTCATGGTCAGTTGAATGATATTTTTAATGAAATACGTGTTGATGTTAGTGAAGAAGACATAGTAAATGTGTTGAAATTGAAAACTGGGCTATATACTTACGAGAATCCAATATCAATCGGTGCTGCACTTGCAGGAGCAAGTATAGAGGAACAAAAAATCTTGAGAGATTATGCGATTCCTGCAGGAATCGCATTCCAGATTCAAGATGATATTCTTGGCGTATTCGGAGATCCTGAAAAACTTGGGAAACCAAATTTAGATGATATTAGAGAAGGAAAAATGACACTCCTTGTACATCATGCACTAAAAGTTGGAAATGAAAGTCAAAAAGCAATAATTGAGCATTCACTTGGAAATCCAGAATTTAACTCAGATATGCTCGAAGATGTTAGGAAGGTAATGATAGATACCGGGTCATTAGATTATTCCAAGACGAAAGCAACGGAATATGTTATGAAAGCTAAACAGGAATTAAAACAGGGGTTGGAATTTAACTGGAGCGAGGAAGGGTATAACTATCTAATGGGGATAGCTGATTATATGATTCAACGTAAATTGTAATCATGCGAGGAAAGAAAGTCGCTATTATTGGTGCAGGTATTTCAGGTCTAGCGGTTGCTCCTATTCTGGCAAAAAAAGGGTTTGAAGTTGAAGTATATGAAAAAAATAACCAACCAGGCGGAAGAGCTATGGTACTTGAGGACTCTGGTTTCAAATTCGATATGGGGCCATCATGGTATATGATGCCAGAAATTTTTGATCAGTGGTTTGCCAAACTTGGAAGAAAACGCGAAGATTACTTCTCAATATCTAAATTGAATCCTAATTACCGTCTATTCTTTCCAGATGATGAAAAAATTACTATCACAACAGATTGGGATGAATTAGAAAATATCTTCGAAAAATATGAGCCCGGAAGTGGTGTGAGACTTCGGAAATATCTTGATGAATCAGAAGAGAAATATAACGTGGCTGTTGATAAGTACCTCTCAATGAACTTTACCTCTCTGTGGCAACTTCTAGACTTTGATCTCCTTAGGAAAGCGGTTGTATGGAAAATGTGGAGATCTTGGAACGAACATGTATGTAAATCATTCAAAAACGCAAAGCTACAGAAAGTTCTCCTGTGGCCAGCAGTATTTTTAGGTGGAAGCCCAAAAAACTTACCGTCCTTGTATTCACTAATGTCACATGTTGATTTACAACAAGGTGTTTTTTATCCTGACAGGGGATTTCAATCATTAGTACAAGCGATGTATGAGGTTGGTACAGAAGAAGGGGTTAATTATAGCTTTAATTCAGAAGTACAGAAGATACATGTTAAGAATGGTAAAGCTGTGAGTTTAGTTGTTAATGATTCAATCAAAGAAGTAGATTTGGTCATTGGTAGTGCAGATTATCAGCACATTGAGGAGCATCTACTACCCAATACAGAAAAGCAATTTATTAATTGGGATCAAAGGGTTTTGGGTCCACATACCTTCTGCATATACCTAGGAATTTCTAAACAATTACATAACTTGACACATCATAATTACTATTTTCAAGAGGATGAAGAATGGGATGATCATTTCTCTGCAATTTTTGGTAAAAAACAGTGGCCAAAAAATCCTTCAGTGTATATTTGCTGTCCTTCGAAAACAGATAATCAGGTAGCACCAAAAGGGCAGGAGAATATATTTATGCTTATTCCTGTAGCCTCAGGTCTGAATGATACTAATGAGGAACGTGAAAAATTATATAACTATTCAATCAATATTCTCGAAAAGGTTACGGGAGATTCGATTCAGGATCATGTAGTCTTCAAAAAGATTATCTCCCATAGGGACCATATTGAATTGTATAATGCATTTCAGGGTAATAGTCTTGGACTTGCTCAGACATTACTGCAGACAGGTCCATTTCGTTTGAAAATGAGACATCCAAATATATCGAATTTATTTTATACTGGCCACTATACTCAACCTGGAACAGGTACCCCAATTTGTGTCCGATCAGGGGAGATTGTAGCTGAAGAGGTAATGAAATACTATGAATAGTTCGCAAGCACAAAAAATTTTCAAAGCAGCAAGTGTAACACATTATTATGCTTCAATCTTCTTTCCAAAACGCATACGAAACGATGTAATCAAATTCTATGCTTTCGTCCGAATAGCAGATGATCTAGCTGAGAATACCAAAACGAAGGAAGAATACGATGAATTCAGGGATAGTTATTTTAGAGCTCGACAAGGAGAGAAGGTAGTAAATACATTGGTGAGTGACTATGTTAGTGTCGAGAAAAAGAGATTTATCCCGAATGAATATATGGATGCATTTTTCTCATCAATGGACGCAGATAAAAAGAAATACCAGTATGAGGATTTTAAAGAATTAGATAAGTATATCTATGGCTCTGCAGAAGTTATTGGTCTTGTACTCACAAAAATAATGCAACTCTCTGACAATTCATATGAATTTGCACAGAAATTAGGGTATGCGTATCAGTATGCTAATTTCATCCGAGACATCGATGAAGATAGGCGGATGGGGAGAACTTATATACCCATTGAAGAATTTCAAAAATTTGGAATCGATTACCACAAAGTTCCGAAAACAGAAGATCAAAAAAAACAATTCAAGAAATTTCTACGAGCACAAATTGAAAGATATCGAGTGATTACAAAAGAGGCAGAGAAGGGATTCCATTTTATTCCATGGCGCATGAGGCTTCCAATTAAAGCATCGACACGAATGTACAATTGGACTATGGATAAAATTTATCAGGATCCCATGATTGTATACAAAAAGAAGGTTAAGCCCACAAAGAATCGTGTGATATTTTCCGTCTTCGAGTCATTATTTTCCTTATCGTAATGGAATTTGTGTATCTCATTATAAATCTTGTAGTTTGGTGCATTCCGCTGAGCGCTTCAGTGATGGGGCTAGGTAAAAAGGAGTATTTCGTTCAACGATTCATTGCTGGATTAGTAACTATTGGCTTTGGATTTATTATATGGGATGTATGGGCAACAGCAAATAATGTATGGTCATTTAATACAGAGTACATAACAGGACATACAATAGGGGGACTTCCAATAGAAGAAATTTTGTTTTTTATAACTATTCCGTATAGTTGTCTTGCTATCTACCATGGACTTGGGTATATAAAGTTGAAGGAAATGGAACGATCTATCAAAGTTCCTCGATTAATCGGGATGGTACTAGCTGGTATTTGTTTAATACTAGGATTGGTTTATTGGGCAAAAAAGTATACTAGTCCGGTATTAGTTTTGACTTCAATTATACTTTGGCTACTCCTCCGTTATTATAGATATCTTCTCCCTGTTCGCTATGTGGTATTTATGGTGATATCCTACTTCTTTTTTATTATTATAAATGGGATACTTACGGGGCTTCCAATTGTCATCTATACACCCGATCACATAGTAGGAACAAGGATATTGACTATACCCGTGGAAGATTTCTTTTATAATTTCTCGCTACTTACCTTATATTTACTAGTATATGAATATACCGGTAGATGTATTGGTATTAATAAGGAACGATACCGCTAGGGTTTACACGGTTCGATCGATTAACGACGTTACTGTGTTTAGATATACTAAAGTGTAAATGTGTCCCAAAGCAATATCCCGAACATCCCATCATACCTATTTCCTCACCTCGTTTAACCGTGTCTCCAGCTGAGACTTTAAGATCTGATCCCATATGTGCATAAAGAGATTGGAGGCCGTTTTTGTGTTCGATTACTACAAAATTACCGAGAGAACGTCCGTATTCAGCTCGCAAAATTTTCCCGTCACCAATACTAACAATCGGGCAAGAAGAAATAGATGTATCTGCTCTAAGCGGAAAGTCAACACCTGTATGACCATATGACCACCCACGACTAATGTAATAAGAATTTTCACACGATGGGTGAGAGAGTGGACTTTGTAAGACTTCTGAACAATCTTTTAGCTCTTGGACCGGCTTTGTTGGATGAGAAGTATTACCTGAATCTATACGCATAACTATATCTGCAAATTCTGAACGTGTGATTTCATCTTGGGCGCATTCGATGGATAGTGGGATTGCGTTTCTATGATTAAGCCAACCAAAGAAATCTTTCTCGGAAGGATCGGGCTCATACTTCCTCATAATGAATTTAGCTGCTGAGTCGAAGGTTAATAACTCATCTGGTCTAAAGGTATTATCAAGATAACCATTGGTTAAATTTTGTTCTAATGCTTCGCAGATGAATGGAGCGAATAAGTGTTCATTTGATATATCCTTAAACTCTTCAAGTGAGCAGGCTGGAAGTTTTTGACTTGTCGTTTCGTCTAGGGTTGTAAGTATTTTTATTGCTTCTCCACGTGTAATAGGAGAATCTGTCCGTAACTTTGATATAGCTCCTCGTTCCTGGAGGTACCGTAGAGAAGTATCTTCCCGGGCAAAGACAGGATATGTCAGGCTAAGGGTAAAGAGTGAAAATAAAACGACAGTGAAAATTGTTAATAAGCGTATTGTAGGGTAATGAAAAATTCTACCTCGAGAGGGGGGATCGGTATCGCGTAATTCAATTAAAGTTTTCATGCAACACGCATCAAAAGTTAGATAGGTGTCCCCATTACTTTCAAAAAATTTAGCAATGGAAAGCATTGAAACAAATCAATGCTTTTTGGCAATACTTACAATCAGTATTGCAAGCTGGACAGTGTGTTCACTTAGGTTAATAAGTGGGTTTCAAGAAAACGAACCATGTTACCACAGGTAAATCATTGGATGCAACTTTAAGTCTTTTGGGAATAGACGTATACTGGAAAGAACTGCTATTGCTTGTATTTCTATCTAAGTCAATAGGGATTTTCTAGTTAGTTACTAATTGTTATGAATGCGCGATTATTTTCCCGGATAAGTATCGGTGAAAAGATTCTT
Source organism: Candidatus Dojkabacteria bacterium (assembly GCA_020429465.1). Taxonomy (GTDB): domain Bacteria; phylum Patescibacteriota; class Dojkabacteria; order B142; family WJKM01; genus JAGQLH01. Next base: position 26,655 of record JAGQLH010000002.1, read on the forward strand.
ATAGGACTTTCTGTGGTGTACATCATCATAATGCTTTTCACCTTAAACTTAGGAAGAAATAGTAATTTAGTTGTTCGTTCATTTAAACAAATTGAAGAAGAAGAGCGTTATCTGTTTATTCTTGAAGAAATCTATAACGAAAATCTTTTCACACTTAGACATTTTAACGACTATATTCACACACGAAGTAGAGACTCCTTTGTTCAATATGAACAACATAGACGAATAGTTGATGTACAACTAACTGCACTTCAGGGGATAAGTAGTGTTTATACATTCAATACTTCATATGAATCCTTACTTTTACTAGATTCACTTGATGAACTGAGAGAATTTGAAGATTTTCTTTTAGATAATGTTTCCAACGGAAGGTTTGGAATGAATATCGTTTTGTATGATTCGCAATATGTTTCACTTGTGGATGATGTAGATCGTATTCTGATCCGTTTGTTAGAACAACGTAGGTCACTGTTACAAACTCTGAAACAAACGAATTCTGAACATGTTCAGTACTTCCAAGGATCGAGAATCGGTATTTTACTAGCTACTCCTATTTTCACCATAATAGTTCTTCTTTTTATTTCAAATACAGTAAGTACACCTATTAAAAAGCTTGAACAGACAGCAGCTGAATTTGCCAAAGGTAATTTTTCGAAACGAGTGGATATAGAAACTGGTGATGAAATTGGAAAATTGGCAAAGGTGTTTAATGATATGGCAAAAAATTTACAAACGAGGACAAAAGAGTTAGAACAAAGTAAAAAAGACTTAGAGCAAGAAGTTAGGAAAAGAACACGAGAATTAAATAAACAAGTAGATGAGTTAGAGCGGATCACAAATATAATGGTTGATAGGGAACTCAAGATGGTTCAGCTTAAAAAAGAACTTTCAAATATAAAATCAAAAAAATAAAATGACCAGAAAGAGTGAACTTAAAAAAAGCTTAGAAGATTTCTTCTATTCAGGTGAGATGCGGACATACGAGACAGATCGCACACAGAGGCTAGCACTAGTTAATACATTTCTTACAGTTGGTCTATTCGGTTTACTTTATTTAGGTATTGCGAACATACTACGTGAGGGATATTGGCAGGGGATTGTGGAGGTATCCGCAGCATTGGTAAGTATGGTATCTATCGTATTATTGAGAAAAACGAAGGAAATAGAAACAATTGCTTTTATAGAGACAGCAAAGATCTTTGTAATAGTGCTTTATCTTTTCATAACAGGAAGTGTAGGTAATACAGGATTATTATGGCAACCATTTTTCCCAATTGTTGCCTTTGGTTTGAATAGGAGGAGAAATGGTGTGATATGGATATTTACTTACTTTGTAGCTATGGCTACGATGTGGGTACTCAATACTAACCTTAATTTATGGACATCATATTCAACAATTCAATTAAGTCGGACAATGCTTGGGGTGGTTTTTATGACATTCTTTATATACATATATGAGTCAATTATGTCCGAGGATTTAAAATATATAAGAACCAAGAATAATCAATTGAGCAAAGCAAACAAAGAACTCCGGGGTCATATTGATAAAGTAGATGAAGCAAAAAAAGAGCTAAAACACGTAGTAAAGGAGCTAAAAGACAAAAACAAACAATTAGAAGAAATAAAATCTGCAATGTTGAATGTTTTGGAGGACATAGAAGATGAGAAAGAATTCACAGCCGAGGAAAGAAATAAACTCGAGACTATTATAGAGAGTATTGGGGACGCAGTGTTTGTAGTAGATAGTAATCGAAACATTATTCTAGTAAACAATATTACTGAAGAGATGACACAATATTCTAAAAGAGACCTAATTGGGAAGAAATATAGTAAACATCTCAGATTTTTACATGAGAAGGATGATACAGATGCCAGTAGTTTTATCGAAGAGGTATTTGAATTAGGAAATGTAATTTCTATGCCAGAAGATACAGTCCTTGTTAGAAAAGATGGTACGAAGCTTGCTGTAAACGATTCAGCATCACCTGTCTTTAGTGAATCTGGGGATATCATAGGGTGTGTTGTAGTATTTAGAGATACAAGTCAGGAGCGTGAAATAGATAGGATGAAATCAGAATTCGTTTCAGTTGCATCTCATCAGCTCAAAACTCCACTTACAGGAATAAAGTGGGTGGTTGAATCGTTATTGGATGATAAATCAGAACTAACTGATGAAAACAAAGCGCTAGTTCTAGAAATATTCAAAAGTAATGAAAGAATGATTGATCTAGTAAATGATTTATTAAATGTTTCAAGGATTGAATCGGGTGATAAATTCATACTTGATGCTAAAGAGAATGATATTATCTCAATAATTAAGCAAGTCATCAAAGATCAATCAGCATTTGCGGCAAAGGAGAATGTTATTATCACCCTTGATGAAGATATACCTGAAGCCTTAGTTGTTTCTGTTGATAAAGATAAGATTTTACAATTATTCAACAATTTAATCAGTAACGCTGTTAAATATGCAAAGGATGAAGGCTCTGTAAAGGTAGGAGTTGATAATACACATGAGAAAAATATTGTAATTACTGTACAAGATGATGGAATTGGAATCCCCAGAAATCAAAGGAAACGTATATTTGAAAAATTCTTCAGGGCTGATAATGTGTATAAAAGTGAGTCAGAAGGTACAGGGCTGGGATTATATATTTCTCGTGCAATAGCAGAGGCGCATGGAGGTGATATTTGGTTCAAATCAAATGAAGATAAAGGTTCAATTTTTTATATATCACTTCCAAAAATTCTTGCAGTGAAAAAGGAAAACAAGTAGCATGTAACTATTATATTTGTAACGTAAGCTATGCAGCGTAAAAAAGTTCTAATAGTTGAAGATGAACCGTTGTTGTCGAAAATGCTAGAAGAGGGCCTTGTTTCTAGCGGGTTCGATGTGTTGACTGCTGAAAACGGAGAAGAAGGGTTCGAAGTTGCTAAAGAAAAACAGCCGGACATAGTTTTATTAGATATTGTAATGCCTAAAATGGATGGGCTTACAGTAATGAAAAAGTTAAAACGAGAAGCTTCTACACATACAATGCCAGTAATTATTCTCACTAATCTGGAGCCTAATGATGAAGCGATTGATAGAATTGCAAAGGATAATCCAGCATACTACCTTACTAAGTCTAATACTGAAGTTTCCGAAATAGTAGAAAAGGTAAAAGAGGTGCTTGAGGTATAATAATCTCGATCACTTATCAATATAATTACTCACTATGCATTCACATTCTCACACTCATAGTCATGGATCATCTTCAAGTCATGGTTCCCTCGAATTTGTTACAAAAATAATTGTAGGTATCATTGGGTTTAGTATTCTTACCTTTTTATTTATTCTTGCAACTAATACGTCAGTATTGGTTGGGCTATTAGGTGGGTTCGTTGATGATTCTGAAGTAATCGAGCGTACCTATCACATAGGGGTTGTAAAGACTATTCAACAACCAGTTGAAGAAATCGTGGATAATTCATTCCCACAGGATATACCTGTGGAAATTACATTAGAGAATGCTAGTACCGATAATTCAGAAATTATCGCAATGGTAAATCAGGCTGATAGAGCATTTGTTAGGCCCGATGGCGAAATTCTTTTACACCCTGGAGATGATGTTGTTGTTCTACAAATAGGTGATGGGGACTATGTGAATTTTTTCGTGGCTGATCATGCTCGTATCCAATCCGCAATTTTTGCAATTATCATATTTTTTCTTGTAGCTGCAGTATTTGCAGGGTACCAGGGCATCTCTTCTTTCATTGGTTTAATTGTGAGTATTCTTATCCTTGTACTGTATATTGTTCCTCAAATTTTAGGAGGAGGAAATCCTATGTTTGTTAGTTTAATTGGATCGTTGGGGATAGTAGTTCCATCAATGTATTTTGCACATGGTTTTTCAAAACGGACGACTATTGCACTTGTTAGTACATTAGCAGTAATAGTATTGACGGTGATTTTGGCGTGGATTTTTGTTTATATGACTGGGCTTCAAGGACTCGGTAGTGAAGAGGTTATCTATATTGACTCTTTTAGTACAGAGCCCATAAATCTCAAAGGACTTTTACTGGGAGGAATTATAATAGGAACGCTTGGTGTTCTAGATGATATAACGACTGCTCAAACTGCGGTGGTAGATGAACTTTCAAAAGCAAATAAAAGATTAACCATGAAGGAATTGTATATCAGGGCTAGTTCCGTTGGGAAGGAGCATATTTCTTCATTGATTAATACTCTCGTACTTGCGTATGCAGGGGCTGCATTTCCAATATTTATTTTGTTGGTAGCAAATCAAGGAGAGCCACTCTGGGTTATTTTGAACCGTGAATTTATTATCGAAGAGTTAGTACGTACAATTGTTGGGAGCACAACGCTAATCCTTACAGTTCCAATAACGACACTCTTAGCAGCGACAATTTATGCTCCAAAAAAGGAGATTAGTTAGACAAGCCACTCTGCGCTTGTCTCTTCAGACGAAACTTTAGCATCTTTGTAGTTTTTACCTGTTGCGTATACAACTCTTCGTTTCGATTGTTCATCAAGTTCAAGAGAGAGGCTTTTAGTACGAACAAATTGGGAGACTAAGGCGTTTACAACTCCACTGAGTGACATACCTAGTTCTTTGGCAATTAATTGTGCTTGTTTTTTTGTCTGTTCTTCAATTTTAACGTTGAGTACTGTTTTTGCCATGTGAGAGTATAAAGAAGTAATTTAGAAGTTATACACATTTTATACACAACGTGTACTATCTGTGTAGTGTAATTTAACCGAAAGGGGATAGTTATTACGGCATAAATTCAAATATAGCAATACTTCCATTCGATACAATAGTACCAGTCATCCCTCTAGAGGCAGTGGTGATTCCGTTTGATGATTGAATTTGATATACCCCATCCTCATCTTCAACAAGTCGATCTGTTGCAACAAGACGAAGTTTTGAGTTTTGTTGCATGAATGCTTCCATTTTATTCATCTTCTTGGTAAGTGTTTGTTCTTCGGTTCGATCGAGCGAGTTTGTGTTTAGATCAACTACTAAGTAATTAAACCCAGAGTTGTGCAATTTAATAGCAAGCTCTTCATGTGAATCACTCTTTGTATAAAGTTTATTGAATGTGTCGAGCTGATTGTCATTGAAAACACGTTTATTATTATCGTGAATGAAATAATTCATTAATGTCCCTACTTTATAAACATTTGTATCGAGGTTTTGATTGATTTCATCATATCCATCAGCATAGGCAAAGTTTATATCACGTAATGTATCCTCGACAGATTGTGGACGAGTCATATATGATGCAATGGTTGGAACAAATAGGTTTTCGTCTCCAGGTGATTTAGGTGTAAAGAAGCTAAAAAATGCAATAAATATGTAGCAACCAATAACGAAATTTCCGACTTTGTGCCCGATGCGAGCCCAGGTAGATGTGGGTGATTCTATAGTAATTTTTTCTAATACTATGACCAAGAATAAATAGAGCAGGATAAATCCAATGAGACCATACCAATAGATCCCTGTTCCAATAAAGAGCCAGATGAGAAGATAGAGAATTGTTCCCCCACTCAGGAGCTGAAGTTCTTCATGTTCTCTGAATATCTTTGTAGTAAAGTAAAGAGAAACTACCGAAGTAATAAGTACTAGTGCTACCCCAAATGATTCTCCTAGGAAACTATATGCGGTAAGGAGTATCCCCCAGACTGGATTTAGAATAAGTAGGGGGTAGTAGGCTATTCGGTAGAGTACTGTTTGTTCGGACCGAGATATAAATTCATCTGTGTAGCACGAAAAGCTTAGTTGAGAGCAAAGGTCTGCATCTAACGTCGAGAGGATTGATGGGACCAAGAGTAAGATAAAGAAACTAGAAATAGAAATAGCCGCTAACCGGGGGTGCCGTTTATACAGTAATATGAATGAAATAATTGGAAGCAGGCTAAGCAGTAATGGACCGATATCTGCAATTGCACTACTAACATTTGTATTCATAATTACATCGTATGGAAGGGAAAGTATTCTAAGTGCACCTTCTTCATATCCGATGTATCGTGTTACTGCTTCTGTCACTCCTGTCGTTGCTACTGATTGTTCGCCAACATTGTTCGTTGGTGATACTTGTTCTACTCCGATCTCTTCGAGTGAAATTTTTTGCTGAGATAATTTATTAATTTCGAGTCTAGGAGATTCTGTGGTACCTCGCAATAGGGTACTTATTTCTATGTTGTTAGTTGATTGAGTCAAATGAAATAAAATCCAAGGAGAAAATCCAATTATAAGGGAAGTCCCGAAAAGTAATAATGAAGTTACGAAGTTTCGAGTATTACTTTTATTGCTATTTAATTTCAAATAACGTAGTGCAGAATAAATTGTAAGTAGAGTAGAAATGCTTAATACTACCCATGGAGCAGGAATAGACAATGGAACACCTGGTAGTTCACTATGCGCGAATAAGGTTATAGAAGCTAGACTTGCTAGAATAATACAAAAACTAGAGAATGCAATACTTAACCATTGCTTCCCAAAATAATAAGCAATACTTGTAGCTATCAAAACAATAAAAATAGTGCTAGTGTACTTTACTCCAAAAAGAAAGCCACAAAGTATTCCAAGTATTATAATGATTGCCTTTGTTGAAATATTCTGTGAGTCGTTCTGTGGGAATATCCATGAAAAAGTGAGTGAAAGCACGGTAAAAGAGAGAAATAGCAACCCTAAGTCTATTTTCATATCACGTGAGAGCATGAAAATAATAGAAGGAAGCAGTACGAGTAATACAAGCAATAATTTCACATAGCTTTCTGAGAGATATCGTTTTGAAAATGAAGCAATTACACCCAATGCAAGTACTCCACCAAGCCATGATAGCCCCATGACAACCTCAATACTATTGAAAAGCAATGTCCCCAGTGACATAAATAATGACCAATTATAAGCATCTATACCTTGGACTAAAGTACCTTGTCGAGCAATTAAATTTGGAATATTTACATATAAATTAGACGCATCCCAACCAATAGGGAACGGTTTAATTTGGTGCATCAGACTAAGAAGTATAGCTAAGCTTATAATCCAGACAAAACCGAGATCTTTTAAGGTAATTTCTGATGAAACAGTGTGTTTCTTTAAAAGCGTTAATACGAGAAATCCTTTTACATGACGATACCCCAGGAGTAGGAGTGTCAAACAGAGGATCCAGACTGGTATTGGTGACAGTAACGAAGTGGTACCAAGTAGAAAAAGTCCGGTTGTCAGCACTACAATTCCAAAAGCAATTTTAGTGTAGAACCCATTTGCAAGAGACCCAATCCATTTTTGCAGTGAATTTTCTACAAACGCACCGATTGTATAGCAGACACCAACTATGAAATATAATTGGAACGAGAGTATTAAAAACTTAAACAAGAAATAGCTTATACCTGAGAAATATCCGATGTCAGTAAATACAGAGTTCGAAAGACCATATACGCTCATTAGTGTAAATACAAAGATGATTGCATACAGTATGACTTGCCACCCATAGAACGAAAAGTGATTATTAGATTGGGGGAGTTTTCGTATAAAGAAATAGGTAATAAGAGTTACGCCAAACGTCGTTAACGCAACAAAAGCAAATGGAAAATCCCACAATGCGCGTTCATAAGTGGGATGCTGTAAGAAATATTCACTTAAGGTAAGTGCTAACCATAGAGTTGCAATGGTACCAAATATTCCAGATAAAAGTTTTTTCATATCGATCGAGAGCTTAATAACGGAACCTGTTCAATTGTATCAAAAACCGTACGATCAACTGAGCATTTCTTTGGTATTTACTGTATTCGCAGTATAATAGTGCATAACTAATATTTGTAGTTTCGAATGGTGGATACCTCAAAAGTTTGGATTATTATTCCAGCATTGAATGAAGAACGGTACATCGGTGATGTTATTACTGCAGTTCAAGCAGAAGGGTACAGTAATATTGTTGTGATAAATGATGGATCAACTGATAATACGGCAAACATTGCCAAAGAAAATGGGGCGATAGTAGTATCTCATTCTATTAATCGTGGTCCTGGAGCAGCTACCCAAACGGGATTGGATTATGTTACATCAAGGGAGGGTGGTATGGCAATCACACTTGATGCGGATGGGCAACATAATCCTGCTGACATTCACAAACTTGTTGATGCTCTCAAAAAATTTAAATCGGATATTATCATCGGAAGTAGGTTTTTGGGAGAAAATTCTCATATACCAACTATTCGTCGGATATTTAATTTAGTAGCAAATATAGTAACATTTGTACTATCTTCAAGGTGGGTAAGTGATAGTCAGTCAGGGATGAAGGCATTTTCAGAGCGAGCGCGTAAGTTGTTGTCTATAGAAACAAATGGGTATGAGTTCTGCACAGAGATATTTATGGAATGTAAGGAACATAATTTAACCATCACAGAAGTTCCGATCTCAGTGACGTATACAAAGGAATCAATGAATAAAGGTCAAAATTTCGCTACTGGTTTGCAAACAGTAGGTAAATTATTTCTTCAAGCATTATCTAAATGAGTCTTGCTTTATACCAAATTATTGTCCCCTGTATAGCGGGCGTATTTATTCTAAGGGCATTTTCAAATTTCATTAGGCATAGAAGAACTATTAGGGAATTAGTAGCTGTTTCTGGTTTTTGGTCAGGATTGGCGGCATTCTCGATTTTCCCTGATGCACTCGCTGAGCTTGCACAATTTATTGGAATAAAAGACTATATTAATGGGATTACATTTTTCTCTTTAGGATTGTTATTCTACGCAGTTTTCAAAATACTATTAGCACTTTATAGAAATGAGAAACAAATTACAAGGCTAGTGCGTAAAGAGGCATTGGCAAAGGTTAAAGAGTGATGTTATTAGTAAGCTTCGTTATCTTCTTGTAATTCAAAATCAGTAAAAAGTGGTTGTATACTTTCCACAATATCCTTTGCAGTCTCAAATTCTTTGTCTGTTGTAATATATTCAGTCAAATTAGCTGAGTTACAATTCTCAGGTGTCTCCAATCCACAATTAGGACTTGAATCTGTATAACCATAAAACGAGTATAGAGATACTCCAAGATCATCTCGTAACTTAGTAAAATAGCTTATGTTGTATCCACCAGAGTCTGGAAATCCCTCACCAAAAATTGTAGAAGTTATTTGATATACCAATCCATTAATTTTGATACTGTCTAAATTTTTGTATGCGTTTGGTTTGTCATTGGAGTTAATTTCGCCCCGATATTCAGTACTACTTAAAAATCCTTCCAATGAGGAAATTTCAACGAAAATAAGATTGTGTACTGAATCTATTACTGCGATTGAATCCCCAGTGTCTTTTATAATATAGCTTTCTGGGAATTTAAATAGGACACCCAAATTTGTGGAGATATAGGTCTGTATGGAATTCTTATCTTCTTGAGGTAGTATAAATCCTGTCGGAATAATAGTTGGTTCCAAAGTTGGAGAAGCTGTCGGCGTTGTGTTTGGGTCTTCAGTTAGGGTTGGAGACGATGTTGGGGTTACTTCAGGTTTCGTAAATTCATTCATGTGGGTAGTGCCTTTATATGAAATATTCATAGCTAGGAAGTACCCAGTCATGATTAATAGGATAAAGCAAACAGCAATAATTATTTTTAGGGGAAGGTGCTTTAAATCATTCATTATCTAAATGTAACACAATTA
>JAGQLH010000030.1 GCA_020429465.1 Candidatus Dojkabacteria bacterium
GTTTAGTCTTCAGGTCTTTGAAGACTGGACCCTAGTGTCAGTAGCGGTGCGGAACCACCTCTTCCCATCCCGAACAGAGAAGTGAAACGCTCCAGCGCCGACGATACTATCCCTCTTGGGGGCGGGAAAATAGGTCATCGCCAGATTAAAAAACTCACGCAAGTGAGTTTTTTCATGTTTACTGTCGATCCCCTGCGACTTCTTCGGTAGTCTAATGGTCATCGCCAGATAAAAGAAATCAACCTTACGGTTGATTTCTTTTTGTCTAGTTTTTACTGTTTTAAAGTACTCGGGGATATCTAGAGATATTTTTAATTGAGTTGTATATGGTGGTGTCCTAGATAGATTTTATCTATATGGTCGTTATTCAGGATTCGGAAAAAACTTCTCGAAGTACAAATGATAAAGGGTATAAGTCGATCTAATTTAATCTAGTGAAAGAGTAGTCTAGGGAGGGGTAAGGATTATTTATAGTATTGAATACTAAATTCCTCTTCGCTTCCATTAACTCGTCGGGTGAATCTATCGATAAACCCGCCATTTGCTACTTGGGAGAATTCTTCACGTTTCATATTATTGATCACCACATCTCTTGGTTTTGAGCCCTCTCCACCATATAGCTCGATATTTACGTAAAGGTATCGATCATCTCTTATTGAATGGTTTACAACAAGGATGATTGATTGCTTTGTATCATTAAGGAAGGTAAAGTCTTCTATAAAGCTTGTACGCTCGATTTCTCGTTCGATTTGCTCGTCAGTCATTCCTACAAGATCAATAACAATTTCTGGTTGGTCAGGCAAAACAACTGCTGTTGCTATAGAGATATCTGAATATGGATATCCATATTCTTCTAAGTGAATTGATTTTAGTTTATCTAGTCGAGAGGTGATTGGGAACCCTGACTCTAATGCAGCCCTAAATACTGAGCTTGAGACTATACCTACACTGTCGAAATACGAGTATCGTACATCTTCTGCTTCAAAGATATTTTCTCCAATAAAATATGAGTCATCACTGAACGATTCAAGTGAGTCTACAAGGGAAAATTCAGCGTTTGGTTCGATAACAATAGCATCGAGTTCGTCAAGTAGATCACGAGCAGCTTGTGTTTTTGCAAGTGGATCAATTGGGAATCGAAGTTCACCATTCCCTAATACTGTAGGAAAGTTGTAGACAGTTAAATCTTCATCGATACCTTCTTCTAGTTCAACTTCGTCAAACACAAGTGGGAAGTATTCGAACTCTTCTAGCTGTTCAAGTTGCTCATTAAGACTTTCAAGTGTTTTTTCAATATTTAGATACCTTCCTGGTTCATATTCTCCGAGGGCGTATAAATTCCCATCTCTGGTTTTGAATTCTTGTGTACTTCCTTCTACATCGGCAATTACCTTTAGGAGTTCTAATTGGTTTTCGAGAGTTTGTTCGCTTATAATTTCTACCTTAAGGAATTCATCATCTTCGAGTTTAAAGCGAAGTACATTTGATAAATCTTCTGGTCGAATAAATTTGTAACTATCTAATTCACTAGCATCTTCAAAATTTTCGGTCTCTACTGTAATAAAGGCATCTTGTATTGCTTCGATTTCTTCACAAATTTTGGTTATTGACTCTTCTTCTGAGCTAAGTACTGAGCTATTAAGCCCAAATTGTAATTCCTCGGGTAGTTCAGAGCTGTTTTTTAACGTGGAGAATAATTCGTTGAGTGGAAGTCTAGCTGATGATTTTCCTTTTATGCAAGTATGTATATATCCTGTTTCCTCATCTGATTCAAGTTGTGCTTGTATTCGAGTTGGGTGTTCCATGTCTCCGAAACTATCTATGACCCAGTATTCAAGTTTTGCTTCATTGAAAGTAATGTAGTCAATTGTTTCAGGTTCGTTGGGTGTACGGCGCACCATATTAATCAATCGTCGTAATAGAGTGGGGGATTCTGATTCTTCTTTCTCAACTTCGCGTGTATTAATTTTGAATTCAAATTGTTGAGTTTGCATATTTAGTGTTCTGTCACCAATAGTTATTGCTATACTATCTGGTATTCCATCAATGCTAACTGTCTCACGTGCCTGTACTGTTTCAGTAGAGATTCCTGCCACATTCCCTGTTGTCTGTTTCTTGACATCAATAAGTTTACTTGTTTTTGTAAATAAGAATACTCCTAAGAATCCAATAACTATTATTTGGAAACCGATGAGTCCGTATACAGGTAGTTTATTCTTTTTTTGGCGTAAGAGTTCAGGTATGTTTTCCATATATTCATTTTAGAGGAATGGTGGTAAAAGTCAAAGCGGGATGGGGGATTAGGTTAATTTTTTATTTGTATAAATATTTAGCAAAAAAAATGAGGAGAATAAATCTCTGAAGCACAAGCTCCTGTGAATAAATACATACTGGTGTTCAGTATTCTGCCTTATCCTTTAGGAATCGTGGTGGTTTTATTGAACGATTTAAATATCAGTAAGTGTGTGTCTAGTTCAGTTATTAAAAATTGGATTTTAGAATTGTAAGAAGAATAACAATTAGACTATTGGTTAGAAATATGTCCTTTTTGTGTAATAATAATTCTAAATACCCGTCTTATAAGTATATTTTGATTTCAGTAAGTTTACTCAAATGAGAAAAATAAAGCTTTGCTTGTTAGTGATAGTTGTTTTGATTGCAAGTGTTTATGTTTATAGAAGTTATAGATCAGGTTTAATTGTCGGTGAGGAGTTATTATCCAATCAAGCTAACCAAGTAGAAGGGATAAAAGAACCGCCAGTAGTTGGAGTTTCAGAGAAACCAATTGGGCCAAAGATTGTTGAGCTTACAGAGACCCCTCTCGAATTTGATAGGTATGAAGATGAATTAATCTCATTTAATTTTCCCAAAGGATGGGAGTCACTAGTTGAAAAAGATGAGAAGGGGATTGGCAAAATCAGAATTAGTTCCCCGAATCACATGAGCTTGAGTATTGATCGAAGGAATGGTTATGATCCGCTTATTACGGTTGCCGATGATAGTTTCGAAAATGCTGGGTTTCACAGTAAATTAGCTGTGAGTTTTTCTGATTGGTCAGCCGAATTAGGAACAGTCGGAGGTGGTCATTTATCTGCACCTTCGGTTCAGATAGAGAATTTTTTCCTTAGTGATAAAGATACTCTAGTGCCTTTAATAAAAACGAACAGTTATTTACTGATAATACCACATGAAGCTGGAACGGTGGGATACGGTCAATTTGTTTTAAATGAATATGAAGGAGACTATGTTGGTTATACTCGGAGTTTGTATGGTAAAAACGGGGTTGGGCATGTTGACTCAGAGGGTAATTGGTTACTGGGTAATTATATTTACCCATCTATGTATTTTAGTTGTGATACATATTCAAGGGATGCTAATGGTAAACAGATAGCTGAAAAAGATTATGATACATGTGCCAAATTTATTGATGAGTTTTTTGCTTCAGTCAAGAGTAAGTCCCAAGCTTCATCTAAAGATTATGAGAGGATAAGTAAACAGGATTTTTCTATTGCTATAGAAGAGTTGGGGAAACAACTCGATTCTAATGATTATTCATATATTGAACTATACAACCGGGCAAGTGGATACGATTCCTCTGTTGAGTTTGACTTGGCGATAGATTTCCAAAAAAACAATTTGAAGATTGAACCTAAGTACCATGGGGACGTACCTATGCAAGTTAATGCAGTAGATGAAATTAATTTATCTACTGATGGTTGCCTGGTGAGCTATGAAGAAGAACTTAATCCAGAATATAGAGAGAATTATGAAATGTCCTATTGTACCTCAGCTTTTTGGTATAGTGAGCAAGTCGGTTTCAAAGAACCCATCAAAGAAATTTTCGATAGCATAGGGCACTACAAAGAGTACGATTCAATAGCGGAAGTAGAGCTTTCATATTGGAGTAGGGATTTGATTAGGGGAAATAAAGAATTAGTTGAGTATACAGTATATTATGATTTTATCAGTAGTGAGAAAAAGCGGCTTAGTGAGTTCTTTAGTATGCCAAAAGTATATGCAGATTTGGGGCTTGATTTTCCGGTAATCGAAAAGTTCGCCATTATACAAGATACCAACGAATTAGCTTATATAGAACTGGACCGTATGTATGAATATATTGAATACAGTATTAAGAAAATGGAATAGTATGCTATAATTCTCACGACTTGAAAGGGCTTAGTTGCTTTCTGAGTAATCAGAAAAAAATCTACCAGCTAAGTTTAGTTATAAATATGAGTCAAACTAATACTAAACTGCAAAGTGAATTTGAGAAATATCTTAATGAACTAGCAGAACCCCCAAAAACTTTTCAAAGAGGACAAATCGTCAAAGGAATTATTAAGCACCTTGGAAAAGGTGAAATGATTGTTGACGTTGGTGGTCGAGCAGAAGGGGTAGTTCTTGGAAAAGAGCTAAAGCTCGACGGTGAAACTCTTGATAAAAAAGAAGGAGATACTGTTTTACTTTATGTTATTAAAGGCGAGAATGAACTTGGTCAGATTGAGCTATCAATTAGACGAAGTGGAACAGCTCGTAAATGGTATGACCTTGAAACAGCACAAGAAGATGATAAATCAATTAACGTAACAGTAATTGAAGCAAATACTGGTGGTGTTATCGTAAGTATCGGAGGAGGTTTACGTGGATTTATCCCAACTTCTCAACTTGATAATGGAAGAATTTATCCATTGGGAGGATATGGTGATAAACAAAATGCTAAGAAGGAACTTCAAAACAAGCTTGGAGATCTTATTGATGAAGAGATTGAAGTTAAGGTTATTGAGATTGATAAACAAAAAAATAGAGTGATTCTTTCAGAAAAACTAGTTACATCTAGTGAGGATCTCGAAATGAGAGAAGAGACTCTTAAAGAGACTGAGGTTGGAGATAATCTTGAAGGTAAAGTTACCGGTATCGCTCCATTCGGATTGTTTGTTAATGCGCAAGGTCTCGAAGGACTTGTTCATTTATCTGAAATTTCATGGGATAAAGTATCTAATCCAGCTGATTTCTACAAAGTTGGAGATGATGTTACAGTCCAAGTTATTGGGATGCAAGATGATGGAAAGCGTATTGCATACTCTATAAAGAGACTTATTAAAGATCCATGGGATGAGATTATTGAACAGTATAAGGTTGGACAAGTTGTTAAGGGTGAGATTACTAAGGTAGTTGATTATGGTGCGTTTGTAAGAATTGATGATAAAGTTAATGGACTTATTCATATTTCTGAAATGTCAGATAATTTGGTTAAAGATCCAAACGATTTTGTTTCAGTAGGTGATACTGTTGAACTTTCAATCATCTCGATTTCACGAGAAGAACGTCATCTTGGGTTAAGTATGAAACGAGTTGGACAGGAAGAAGAAGAGAAAAAAACATCTTCAAAGTCAGAAGAAAAATCTGAAGGTGCTATCGCTCCAGAAATGGCAGCATTAAGTGAACTATTGGAGGAATAATTCTTCTAATAATTTTGTAAAAAAATATCCCCTGTAGTTGTGATTAATCATAACTGCGGGGGAATTTTATTTTGTACCACATCGACTTGCGTTATAATTAATGTAAGTAAATTTGTTTTAATATTGTTTTTAACGCACACAATGTCTTATACACAAACCTATGAAAATATAAGTGAATTAGAGAAATTTAGTAGTCATGCAAAAAAGAGTATTGTAAATGCCTTCAAGCAAGCCCGATCGGATGGAAGCGAGGAGGTAAGCCCCGAGCATTTGTTTATGGGGATCCTTATGAATAAGAAAAGTATAGCTACACGACTTCTCGAGAAGCTTGGGGTTGATGTTGATAGAACTCTTCAATCTCTTGTAACAAAACACTCTTCCGATCTGATGAAAAAAACTGATGTACTTAATATTCAGCTTAACCAGGGTTCTAAAGATGTTTTGATTGACGCATTCATGATTGCAAGTGAACTTGAACATGTATACGTTGGGACTGAGCATTTGCTGCTAAGTTTAATCAGGAAGGATGAATTAGAATTTGTGGGAGACTTTAAAAAGGTAGGACTTACGTACGATACTATTAAAGCTACATTGGAAAACTTTGCAACCTATCATCCAGGAGTATTTCAGAAATCGCCTTCTGATAAAGATATTGGTGATGGTGATGAATCAGAGTCTACGCTTGCATCATTTGCGGTAGACATGAATGAGCTTGCAAAGCACGATAAATTTCTACCGATTTATGGACGAGATGAAGAGATAATGCGTGCTATACATATCTTATCTCGTAAGACAAAAAGTAATCCAATTCTTGTAGGAGAAGCGGGCGTGGGTAAGACAGCAGTAGTCGAAGGTCTCGTTCAAAGAATTATTAAACGACAAGTTCCTCGATCTTTTGAACAAAAGAGAGTAATAAGTCTTGATTTGGCTGGCATCCTTGCAGGAAGTAAGATTAGAGGAGATGTAGAAGAGCGAATAATTGCAATTGTTGATGAAGCGAAACAAGATGAAGATATAATACTTTTCATTGATGAGATACACATGATTGTGGGTGCTGGTTCTGCTGGTCAGGGATCGATGGATATTGCGAATATTTTAAAGCCACATCTAACATCAGGTGATATTTCTCTCATAGGAGCAACTACATATGATGAGTATCAGAAATATTTTGAATCTGATAGTGCGCTTTCTCGGCGTTTCCAGGCTATTAAAATAGAGGAAATTTCTCCAGAGGAATCGATCAAAGCACTGGAAAATATTACTCCAAAGCTCGAATCATTCCATAATATTGATATTTCTAAGGAGGCAGTTGAAGAGGCTGTTAAACTTTCTTCTCGCTTCATACTTGACAGATATCTTCCAGATAAGGCAATTGATATTCTAGATGAGGCAGCTGCAGGTAAAAAGATTGACGAAGAACGTCCGGAAGAGCGAATTAAGAAACTCCAGGAAGAGTATGAAAAAATTCGTCAGAAGAAAGAGTTGGAAATTGATGCAGGGCGAGTTGATCAGGCAGCTAAGCTGCGAGAAAAAGAGATCGCATTGGAAGAAAAATTAAAAAAGGCGCGTGGTAAATCAGTTGCTCCTGCTAGTCATGCTGTTGTAACCTTGGAAGATATTCAGACCGTTGTCTCCCGGCTAACTAAAATTCCAGTTGAGAGAATAGATGGTATAGAGGCTCAGAGACTTCGTTCTATTGAAAAGGAATTTGAAAAACAAATTATTGGTCAGCCACATGCCGTTAAACGTGTTTCATCTGCTATTAAGCGTGCTCGAGTGGGAATTGGAGATCAACGGAGACCATTAGCATCATTCCTGTTTTTGGGGCCAACTGGGGTTGGTAAGACTGAATTGGCAAAGATAATTGCACGAGAAATTTTCGGTGATGTTAATTCTCTAATTGAAATAGATATGAGTGAATATATGGAACAGCATAGTATCTCAAAATTAATTGGATCGCCACCAGGGTATGTTGGGTATCAGGAAGGGGGGCAATTAACTGAGCGTATTCGTCGGAATCCATACACTGTAATTCTTTTTGATGAAATTGAGAAAGCGCATCCTGAATTGCTAAATATACTCTTACAAATATTAGAAGAAGGGAGAATTCAGGATAGCAAGGGAAGGTTAGTGAACTGTAGGAATACTATAGTTATTCTTACTTCAAATATCGGAGCAGAGGAGGTTAGTAACGATAGTGTACTTGGATTTAGTATAGATACTGATACATCGAATGACACATCGGAGGAAGATGCTAAATTAGATAGTGCGTTTAAAGAAATGCAAGAACGCTTGATAGAGGAGTTGAAGGACACACTTAGACCAGAACTTATTAATCGTATTGATGATGTTATTGTGTTTAGGGGGCTTGATGATACGGATGTAGAAAAAATTGTTAAATTAGAAATTGAGAAAATTAATGATCGGATTATTGAAAATAAAGTAGCTGTAGCTGTTTCACAGGGCGCAATGAAATACATTGCTCAAGAAGGAGCAAGTAACGAGTATGGTGCACGAAATATTAGGCGTAAATTACAGGAGCTTGTAGAAAATCCATTAGCAGAGTTAATGTTAGAAAAGAATATTGGTAACTCAAGTAAGGTTGAGGTTGTCAAGGTTATTAAAATTAAAGATGGATTGAAGTTGAAGCTTAATTAAATCTTCATAAACTTTATATATATGGGGAAGAAGTTGAAGTTGTTAATTATTGGCATGCTATCGTTGCTGGTGCCAATCTTACTTGCATTTGCTATTTCCCTTTCATTATCAAATAATAGGGAGCTTGGGAGGGATACTTCGGCTGCAGCAAGTACGACAATGAAGTTAATTACTTATAATGTACTTGGAATTGGTCTTGATTCTCGTATCCAAGAAATTGCTGATTATATTGAAAAAGAAAGTCCGGATGTCATTGCTTTGCAGGAGATGCATTGGGAGGATAATCAAAACAGACTTAAAACTGCTTTAGAGAGCAGAGGTCTAGAATATTATAGTGTTCAGAATGCACACTAGAAATTAATAATAAATAAAAATCAAATTGAAAAAAAAGAAGTTATTGATGATGGTGGTAATAGATGGATTACAACATTCATAACAGAAGTTTCTGACGGTAAAAAAATAAGAGTTTTTCATGTACATCCAGAGGCAGATAAATCTTGTATTGTTGTTAATAATCTAGCGAATTTGGTGGATAATATTTCCCAATATCCAGAAGATGATGTGTTTCTGCTTGGAGATTTTAATATGCATTCTCAGGTGAATTGTTATCCAAATCTAATTGCTGCCTCTCCAGGTTATGTTGATTCTTGCTGGCCCGATACTGAAGATCGATGTGATAATAGCGTTAACTTTATGGTTCACTGTGCAGTATATAAGCCTGATGAACCAAGTTGTATAAATGGTCAGGACTGGCAGCAGAATGCAATAGATCATGTATTTTATAAAAATACAACTAACTGGACTCTTAAAGATGCTTATATTGACTATGATATGGATGGATCAGATCATTTTCCTGTTGTGGCAATATTTGTCCTTGATCCAATAACGGCAACACCAAGTCCAACAAAAACGAACACACACACACCAGTACCTAGTTCTACAGGTGTAGTGAGTATCACCCCATCTCCTAGTCTAATTGGGACTTCTACCTTGACACCCAGTCCTACAGAAAGTTTTACTTTGGTACCATCCGGTTTGAAATCCTGTGGGTTTTTGGATGATAATCATGATGGTGAAATTTCTATTCTTGATTTTGGTCCATTTAAGTCCTTATATTCGGAGTCTTGTGCTGAGGATGGAGATGGAGGGGGGTGCGGGAGTAAGGATAGTAATAGTGATGGTGTAGTTGACATACGGGATTTTGTCGAATTTATTAGTAAGTATGGAGGTACTTGTTAGTTAATGTAGAAGTTTTTAATAATTATGGGTAAATCAAATTCAATATTTTCATGTACAAACTGTGGTGCTCAATACTCAAAGTGGGTTGGGCAGTGTTCTGAATGTTCTGAGTGGGGGACTGTAGAGGAAGAAGTTGTGCTTGATACTAAATCAGTTAGTTCTGTACGTTCTTCGGATATTAAGAAGCCAAGGAAGGTGGCGGATATAACAAAAGAGCCATTACATAGAATTTCAACTGGTTTAGTAGAATTTGATAGAGTGCTTGGTAAATCGTATGGTGATGACAAAGCAGGGTTTGTGCCTGGTCAGGTTATGCTTCTAAGTGGTGAGCCGGGAATTGGAAAATCTACAATTCTTCTTCAATTAGTTTTTAAAACTGTTTCACAGGGTAAAAAGTGTCTTTATGTTTCTGGTGAGGAATCTGAGGGGCAAATTGCTTTGCGAGTAGAGCGCTTATTACATCATGACTCAAATGCTGGAAGTATTATTGATGATATAGAAATACTCCATCAAACTTTAATCGAGGGGGTTTTGGAGATTATTGATTCATCCTCACCTCCTGATTTGATTATTATTGACTCCATTCAGACGATGGTCTCTGATGATAGTAAGAGTATCGCGGGAAGTGTTTCACAGGTAAAAACGGTGGTAGATAAATTGGTTCGTTATGCGAAAACGTATAATGTAGCGATGGTTGTGGTGGGGCATATCACAAAATCTGGATCAATAGCTGGCCCAAAACTGTTAGAGCATATGGTTGATACGGTTCTTCAGTTAGAGGGGGATGATCAGAGTGATATACGAATGATGAGAAGCCTAAAGAATAGATTTGGGCCGACTAATGAGGTAGGTCTTTTTCGTATGATGCAGAGTGGGTTGGAGGATTTGTCTGATCCTTCTGAATTATTTGCTGGCGGAGGAAAGAAAGATGTTGTTGGTGTTTGTCGATCGATAGTTATTGAGGGGCAGAGGCCAATGATAGTGGAGGTGCAGGCGCTTACTAGTCAGACACCGTTTTCACTTCCAAAAAGAGTTGCAGAAGGTGTTCCTGTTGCGCGGATTCAAAGGATTGCTGCTATTTTATCCAAGTATGCAAGGGTTAATTTTTCGGAGCAGGATATTTATATAAAGATTGCGGGGAATATAAAAGTACAGGATCCGGCTATAGATCTTGCTATTGCATTGGCACTTATCTCTACGGTAAAAAATAAAAAGGTTGTTACAACCTCAGTTGCGATAGGGGAGCTACATTTAACAGGGGGTGTTGCTGCGGTTCCTCGATTGGAGGATAGGATTCAAGAGGCGAAAAGGTTAGGGTATAAAACAGTAGCATCATCAAAGAATTTGTATGCTATTTCTGACTTACTCAAATCTGCGGTTTTCGCTTCGTAAGCTGCTTATCCATATTCTTTCCACATAGTGATATATTTTCAATATAAAAAAGAACTATAAGCTTGACTTAATACTATATTATAGGGTATTATATATTCGTAACGTAATGAGGTTGCACTTGTGTACAGGTCCCAGGGTCTGGTTCGCATATTCCTGATACGATAGTTCGGTTGGGTCTTACTGGGCTCTCGGATGTGTACACAAGCAACTATTCCTTAACCCACTGGCCTTGTCTTTTAAAGAGATTTTGAAAGATGAGGGGGGTCGGTTCGGGCAGTACCGATCCCATTATTGTACTATTCATACCGAGACTGAGGGGTTTTGTTGACAGAATCTTTTCAGCTCTCTATAATCACCTTAGACACTCTAATCTCATACCAAATCAATACACTTTATTGCTTGTATTTATTTGGAAAATTTCCCAATGTTTATTTCGAAAATTCAATGAAATACATTTATATAAAATAACTATTACTTTAGTAGAACTATGGCTATAAAAAAGAGAAAAAGCGCTGATAAAATTGCTAAGTCTATGACATTACAGGAATTAGAAGCGAAAACTCTTAGCGAACTTAGAAAGCTTGCTGAAGAACTCAAAATTGCAAAATTAACTGAATATAAAAAAAGTGAACTTATTATAAAAATCTTAGAGGAACAGACCAAGCGAGGAGGAAATATTTTCGCTGAAGGAGTTTTAGAAATTATTAATGATGGTTCGCATGGTGTCTTACGGTCATTACATTTTCTACCTGGTGATAATGATGTTTATGTTTCTGGTTCACAAATAAAAAGATTTAACTTAAGACAAGGGGATTATGTTTCTGGGCAAGCTCGTCCACCTAAGGAAGGGGAGCGTTACCTTAGTCTTTTACGAATAGAGGCGGTTAATGGATTGAGTCCAGAAGAGGCGGTTAAGCGAACGTTTTTTGAAAAATTTATTCCAATTTTCCCAGAAGAGCAAATTATTCTTGAAACCGAACCACATGTACTTTCAACTCGGGTGATTGATTTATTGGCTCCAATTGGAAAAGGGCAACGTGGAATGATTGTTGCTCAGCCTAAAGTTGGTAAAACTTGGCTTCTTAAAGATATCGCTGATGGTATTTCTAAAAATCATCCTGATATTCATTTGATAGTCGTGCTTGTAGGTGAGCGTCCTGAGGAGGTAACAGATATGGAACGTTCGGTTAAAGGTGAGGTAGTTGCATCCAACTTTGATGAACCACCAGAAAATCACACAAGAGTTGCAGAAATGGCTCTCGACAGGGCAAAACGAATTGTTGAACAAAAAAAGGATGTAGTTATTTTGATGGATAGTATTACTCGTTTGGCTCGTGCATACAATATTACAGCTCCTCCATCAGGGAGAACGTTAACTGGGGGATTTGATCCAGTTGCTTTGTATCCACCTAAGAAATTTTTTGGAGCTGCACGAAACTTTGAGGATGGGGGTAGTCTTACAATAATTGCTACTGCATTGACTGATACTGGAAGTAGGATGGATGATGTTATCTTTGAAGAATTTAAGGGTACCGGAAATATGGAACTGCAACTTGATAGAAGGCTTGCTCGAAAGCGAGTGTGGCCAGCAATTGATATATTGAAATCGAATACAAGAAATGAAGACAAGCTTCTGAGTCAGGATGTTTTGGCACAATCATGGAGAGTTCGAAGGATGCTCGATGCTTTACAAGATGATGAAGCAACAGCTATTTTAATTGAGCGCCTTAAGAGGACGAAAAATAATAAAGAATTTCTCGCGACACTACACGAGAACGTATCTTAATAAAGGTATATAATGGGATCTACTATATAGGTCCCATTTTTTTTGAAATAATTTACGTCTGTAAACGTTGTATAATTATTAGGTAAGTAGTGTAAAATATTTATTTGAAATGTCTCTAAGGCAAAAATAAATGGATCTTAACGAGGAACCTTCTCAATTACAATTACGTCAAATCACGCAATTCTTCCCAGAGTTATTCATGTATATCCGCTTTAGAGGTCGGCAAATACGTATATGGTTCATTTTGATTTTTGAATTCCTTATTATAATCTCGACAAATATTAAAAAAGAGATTGTTAAAAGAATGTTCTGGGGCCGTAATTCGTTCTATCGTCAAGCATTCCATTTCATTATTTTGACCATGACAGTTCTCACGTTCTTTAATGGGGTCGCAGGAAGAATAGCTGGGGAGACAACGAATTCAGGTCTTAACATTGCGCAAGGACAGGTTGGTTCTTTAGATATGATCCAACAATATGCGAATGCCAAGAGTTTTACAGTGCGTACGGGTGATGAATTACCATTTGAATTACATACTCATGTAGTTGCTGAGGGAGAAACCTTGGAAGATATAGCTGCGTTATACAATTTAAATGATGCTTCGCCTATTCAATGGGCAAATGGACTTGATCCGTTTAGACCTAAAATTTCTGCTGGTCAGGAATTGCTTATTCCTCCTATGCAGGGGGTTTTAAAGGAAGCAAAATCGGGTGATACACCACAGAAAATCATTAAAGGTGTCAAAAATGCTGATTTAATTACCGTACTTGAGTTAAATGATCTTGCAAGTGAAGATGAAATTATTGATGAAGGACGGATTATTTTTATTCCAAACGGAGATATTCCTAAGCCAGCTCCAGTTGTTGCTGCTGCCGGTGGTGGTGCTCCAGTAGTTTTAAGTTTCCCTAATAGCGGAATCGATGTTCCACCAGGTACTTTCATTAATCCATTGGGAGATTCGAGTTGTTCTGGTTATTCGTACAGTCGTGGATGGTCTACCTACCATACTGGGGTTGATTTGGCTCGGTCAGGTGGCTGTTGGATTCGGGCTGCAGGTCCAGGTACTGTATCAACTGCTCGATGGTGTGGATCGTTAGGTTTCTGTACTGTAATAGAACATGCTGATGGCCTTATTACCTTATATGGACATGGGAATGGGACTTTTGCAGTTTCTGAAGGGCAAGTAGTTCAAGCAGGTCAAAAAATCATGTATATGGGTAATACTGGTAGAAGTTTCGGTACCCATTTACATTTGAGTCTTACAGCAAACAATAATAATATTATCAACTGTTATAGTTGTAGAATTAATCCTTCTGGCATAATCCCATTCTAATATAGAATCCGTGACTATGTTTCCCTTACTGGATATCGTACTTTCTGATAAAATCATGCATATATATTTTATGTAATGGTGTTCTCATGGTGGACT